>NZ_JAAKZX010000379.1 GCF_011045025.1 Streptomyces ureilyticus | reverse complement strand
GGTGGCGGAGGGAGCGCGCCAGGCGGCTCCCGGGGCGTCCGGTGCCGCCGCGTGGGGGGGGGCTGCGCCCCCAGGCCTCACCGCTGCCTCCGGCCGGCGTGATCCAGCCACCGGCCCTCGAGGCGATGCTCCCCTCGCGCTCTTGATCCCGGTGTGACCTGTGGTACCGGTGTGACCTGCGATCTCGTCACAGCTCGGCTGCAGTCCGGATCCGAATCTTCACCGATCACGCGGCGTTGACAGTGTCGGCTCGTACACTCACCTGCGTGGATACGACCCTTCAGGACCCGTTGGTCGGTCAGGTGCTCGACGGCCGCTACCGCATCGACGCACGGATCGCGGTCGGCGGGATGGCCACGGTCTACCGGGCCGTGGACACCCGCCTGGACCGCGTGCTCGCACTCAAGGTGATGCATCCCGGGCTGGCCGCGGACGCCACGTTCGTCGACCGGTTCATCCGCGAGGCCAAGTCCGTGGCCCGGCTCGCGCACCCCAATGTGGTGCAGGTTTTCGACCAGGGGACCGACGGGCCGTACGTCTACCTGGCCATGGAGTACGTCGCCGGGTGCACCCTGAGAGACGTGCTGAGCGAGCGCGGGGCCCTGCACCCCCGGGCGGCGCTCGACATCCTGGAGCCGGTGCTCGCCGCGCTCGGCGGCGCGCACCGCGCCGGGTTCGTGCACCGTGACATGAAGCCGGAGAACGTCCTGATAGGGGACGACGGCCGGGTCAAGGTGGCCGATTTCGGCCTCGTACGGGCCGTGGACACGGTCACCAACACGACAGGGTCCCTGCTCGGCACGGTGTCGTATCTGGCCCCGGAGCAGATCGAACACGGCACGGCCGATCCACGGGTCGACGTGTACGCATGCGGAATCGTCCTCTACGAAATGCTGACCGGCGACCGGCCGCACCTCGCGGACTCGCCCGCCGCGGTGCTCTACAAGCACCTCCACGAGGACGTTCCGCCGCCGTCCGCGGAAGTGCCGGGCCTGGCCTACGAGCTCGACGAACTGGTCGCGTCGGCGACCGCGCGCACTCCGGACGTACGTCCGCACGACGCGGTGGCGCTGCTCGCGCAGGCCCGGAACGCACGCAGCGGTCTGACCGCCGAGCAGCTGGACGCGGTGCCGCCGCAGGCGCTCACCGAGGGTCACGACATCGGCGACGACCGTACGAGCGTGATCCCGCGCTCGCTGTCCATGCCGCGGCCGCTCCCCGTGAACGAGGACGGCGGCGATCGCGGGTTCCAGCACACGAGCGTCCTTCAGACCCCGCCCTCCGACCCTCCTCCCTCGCGCCGCCGTGCCCGCGCACCGCTCCCCCGGCGCGGCGTGCTCGCGATCGTCGCCGCCTTGCTGCTGGTCCTCGGCCTCGGTGCGGGTGTCTGGTACATCAACTCCGGCCAGTTCACGAAGGTCCCGCCGCTGCTCGCGATGACCGAGGCGAAGGCCAAGAACCGTCTTGAGAGCGCCGGGCTCGATGTGGGGCCGGTCGAGCGCGCGTACAGCGACACGGTCGAGCGCGGCACGGTGATCAGCAGCGACCCCAAGGCGGGCGCCCGGATCCGTGACAACGACCCGGTGTCGCTGACGATCTCCAGGGGCCCGAAGAACGTACGGGTGCCGGATGTGGAGGGTTACGCGCTGGACAAGGCCAGGGAGCGGCTGAAGGAGGAGGGTCTGAAGGCCGGCATGATCACCAGGGCCTTCAGCGACGAGGTCACCTTCGGCTTTGTGATCCGTACGGAGCCGGGTGCGGGCACCACGCGCCGCGCGGGCTCCGCCATCGCGCTCACCGTCAGCAAGGGCAGCCCGGTGGATGTGCCGGACGTCACGGGTGACGAGCTCGCCGACGCGCGGCAGGAGCTTGAGGACGCGGGCCTGAAGGTCGAGATAGCCCCCGAGCAGATCAACTCCGAGTTCGACGCGGGCCAGGTCGCCCAGCAGTCGCCGGCCGCCGACCAGCAACTGGGCGAGGGCGACACCGTCACCCTGACGATCTCCAAGGGTCCGGAGCAGATCGAGGTCCCGGACGTGGTGGGCGACAAGGTCGACGACGCCAAGCGGGAGCTGGAGGCCGCAGGCTTCAAGGTCAAGGAGGACCGGGGCTTCCTCGGGCTCTTCGGGGGAGACACAGTCAAGGGGCAGTCGGTGCCCGGTGGTGACACGGCACCGGAGGGCTCAGAGATCACCATCGAGATCGAGTGACGGTCTTCCGGGACCGCATCCATGCGCCTGATCAACTCGCCCTTGAATCAAGTGTGTTACCCCCTGCGCACGGAGTGACCGTCACCGCTACTATGGCGGCTTCGCCGGATTCCCGGCCAAGGACACCGGGGGGAGTCGTGTGGTGGGGGGACCGGCCACGGAGTCGGCCAGCAACTGGCAGGTGAGCATCATCGGACCCGCCGGCGCACCGGTGGGCGGTGGAGTACTCGTACCACCTCGTTATGTCATGACCTGCGCCCATGTGGTGACCGCCGCCCTGGGCCGGAAGCTTCAGGATCCGGCCCGCGCCACCCTCACTGTCGCTCTGGCCGGCGGACTGCGCCTGACCTGCTCCCTCGGCGGCGGACACCGGTACACCGGCGGCAGCGGACATCAGGACGTCGCGGTCCTGGCACTCCACGGCGATCTGGGGCGGGCCAACGGCCTGTTCCCCACGGTCCACACCCATCTCTCGGGCAGTGACATGGACGCCACGGACCGGCGGATGAACGTGTACGGCTATCCGCGGGGACAGGACGACGGAGTCTGGGCCCGCTGCGTGGTCGCGGGCGAGCGCCTGAACCGCACCCTGATCCAGCTGGACGCCGAACCGGGCAGCGGACGCGCGGTGGAGAAGGGCTTCAGCGGCAGTGGGGTCCAGGACATGGAGACGCGGCGGGTTGTGGGCATCGCCGTATTGCGGGACAAGGCGGCTCCCGTCTCCTGGATGATCCCGATGCGCCGGATCGCCGAGTCATGGCCTCCCTTGCGAGCCGCGCTCGCTCTCTCCGGAGAGCCACCGTCCCCAGCCGCGCCCAGGCCCCACGATCCGTACGGTGATCCCTTCGGCCCCGAGGCCATGGATCAGCTCTACCGGCTGCTCCTCGACGGGCAGGTTCCGCTCTCCGGTCTGGTGGAGCTGCGGGCCCAGGCCGCGCAGCCGGTCCACAGGGAGTGGACGGGTGCCCCCGAGGACGTCCTGGGCATCGTCCAGGACCTGCGGGACATGGCTCAAGGAGTACGCCCGGTCCCGCCGCTCCTCGTTTTCGTCGCAGCCCTGGCCCAGCGCATTCCGGGCGCTCGCGGGCAGCAGCTGGCCCACTGGGTGCGCGACCGCGCGGGCCACTGCGACCCGGCGGTGGACCCTGTCCCGCTGCTGACGCGCCGCCCCCGTGTCGCGAGCCGCTTGGCTACGTGGACGTACGCCATCTTCCAGATCACGCCCGCCGCCGCGAGCCGCCACTATCTGCTGGACGTGTTCCGCCAGCGCGAGGGAGCGCCCCGCCAGGCCGTCGCCCAGTACCCGGAGGGCATGCGGCTGCCTCAGCTCGAACAGCTGGTGGTCGATCAGATCACCCGCATGCGACGAGAACGGGCCATCGGATCCCCCGAGTTGTTCGTGGAGTTCGTGCTACCCCGCGAACTCCTCTCCCGGCCCCTGGACGACCTGCCCATCGTCACACCCAGCGGCGCACAGGTGCGCCTGGGGGTCGTGCACCCGGTGGCTGTGCGCAGCCTTGAGCGCCAGAACGCACCGGAATGGCGGGATTGGGGGCATAGCTGGGCCCAGAAGTGGGACAGGATGACATCAGTGGCCGCACTCTCGGGAGAGGGCGTGGTGGGAGTGATCCATGCCAGAAGCCTGGACAAGGCGGTCCACGAGGCGCTGTTCGCCACTCTGTACGCCGAAGGCGGGCCCGTCGCCCTCGTCCTCGGCTTCCCGCCGAAGGCGCCCAGGAGGCGCGACCCCGACGCCGAGTTCGACGCCGCGCTCGATGCGGGAATGCCCGCTCTGATATGGGCGCACGAACCCGGTGACGGAAAGCGTGTGATCGACGGGGTGCTCGCGCGGCTGCCCGGCGAGAGCCCGTCCGGACTGCCGGAGGTGGTGCTCAGAGCCCGCCGTGGTGAGCGGCCTGCCGGCTCCTCGGGCGCCGCTCTCACCGTTTCGGGGCTGCGTCTCGGGTTGCTCTGGGACCCGTTCGACCGCCTGCCCCCGCATACGCCGCTGGCC
>NZ_JAAKZX010000378.1 GCF_011045025.1 Streptomyces ureilyticus | reverse complement strand
ATCGGACCGCCCAGGCCCCATCCGGCGTTCCTGGGCGTGAGGGACCCCGCCCCCGCATTCCCGGACCACGGACACGATCCGTCGGCGCCGGGTGCGGAGCGAACGCGGGCAACCAGAACGCCCAACACCGTTCGGGGCGTTCGGCTGAGCATGGGTCCTGGCAGCAGGACCCACTCCCACTCAGTCCCTAGGAACGGTGTGTGGGGAGATCTGCCGAAGACAGAATCGGTGGTAGGACAAGTGCCCGAGTTACACTCACCGCCGGCAAACACGAGCCCCGGCGGGGCAACAGGTCGACAAGCAGGTCAACAGGGGAGGCCGCGGTGGCGGTTAATTCGAAGAAGATCGCCGTCTATGCGCTCGTGGTCTTCGTGCTGTACGTGATCATCACCGACCCGGACAAGGCTGGCGACTACATGACAATGGGGTTCGAGGGTATTTCGAACGCCGCTCAGGCCGTCGGCGACTTCATGACGTGGCTCGCCAATGGGGCCGACGACTGACGGCTGACGGCTGACGGCTGAGGTGTACGGCCACAGTCGCCTCGTACAGCCCCATTACGCCCAGGCCCCACCCCAGCCCCGTATCGGAATGATGCGGGGCTGAAACGCGCCTTATGGCCCCACTCGGGAATCAACACCACTCTTTGCGGTGCTTGCACACAGTGGATCTGTCTTGTGATGCTATGACCGCTTTTGACGAATGAGTTGCACGGTTTGCAAGAGTTGATGGACAAAAAAGAGGTGGCGTTGACCGTGTCGGCCAGTACTGCGCCGCCCCAGGAAGAGGCCCCGGCGCCTGCGCCTGCCCCCGAGAAGCGTCGCAGCGCCGACACCCGGGCGCTCACACAGGTGCTCTTCGGGGAGCTGAAGCAGCTGCGGCCGGGGACGCCCGAGCATCACCGCGTACGCAGCGCGCTCATCGAGGCCAATCTGCCGCTCGTGCGCTACGCCGCCGCCCGCTTCCGCAGTCGTAACGAGCCGATGGAGGACGTCGTCCAGGTCGGCACCATCGGGCTGATCAACGCGATCGACCGCTTCGACCCGGACCGAGGCGTGCAGTTCCCGACCTTCGCGATGCCGACCGTCGTCGGCGAGATCAAGCGGTACTTCCGCGACAACGTCCGCACCGTGCACGTACCGCGCCGGCTGCACGAGCTGTGGGTGCAGGTGAACAGCGCGACCGAGGACCTCACTACGGCGTTCGGGCGCTCGCCCACCACCGCCGAGATCGCCGAGCGGCTGCGGATCGCGGAGGAGGAGGTACTGGCCTGCCTCGAGGCCGGACGCTCGTACCACGCGACCTCCCTGGAGGCGGCCCAGGAGGGCGACGGGCTGCCGGGCCTGCTCGACCGGCTCGGCTACGAGGACCCGGCCCTGGACGGAGTCGAGCACCGCGATCTCGTACGCCACCTCCTGGTCCAGCTCCCGGAACGGGAGCAGCGGATCCTGCTGCTGCGCTACTACAGCAATCTCACCCAGTCGCAGATCAGTGCCGAACTGGGCGTCTCCCAGATGCATGTGTCAAGGCTGCTCGCCCGGAGCTTCGCCAGGCTGCGGTCCGCAAACAGGATCGAGTCATAGCTCGCGGGAGCGAATCACCCGCACGGTGATTTCCCGGCAGTTCTAGGCTGAAAAACGTCCAGACCCCCTTTATCCAGGACCGATTGACCCTCTTAGTGTCGACAAGTCACTACAGCGTGTTGCCGACATGTGACATTCTTCCGGAAGCGCGTTTGCCGCAGCTCTGCCTCCGGTATTCAGGTGGAGGCTGCGTTCCTTCGACGGGAGCGTCCGCCGCGTCCGTCCGCGACCCAAAGGGGGTGGCATGTCCGCAGATCAGGGCAGCTCGAAGGTGCTTGAGCTCGCGCAGAGCGAGTCCGCGCCCGACGTGCTTCACAGTGTCGATGCACCGGTTGACGGTGCGCTTGGCGACGGCCCGGTCCTCCCGGCCCTTCCGGCCCCGCCCCCTTCGACCACGGAAGCCATCGACACACGCACCCTGTCCCGCTCCCTGTTCCTGCGGCTCGCCGCACTCGGCGAGAACAGCCCGGAGCGCGCCTACGTCCGAGACACCCTCATCGAGCTCAACCTCCCGCTCGTGCGCTACGCGGCAGCCCGCTTCCGCAGCCGTAACGAGCCCATGGAGGACATCGTCCAGGTCGGCACGATCGGCCTGATCAAGGCGATCGACCGCTTCGACTGCGAACGGGGCGTGGAGTTCCCGACGTTCGCGATGCCGACGGTCGTGGGCGAGATCAAGCGCTTCTTCCGCGACACCTCGTGGTCGGTCCGCGTTCCGCGCCGGCTCCAGGAGCTGCGGCTCGCACTGACGAAGGCGAGCGACGAGCTCTCCCAGAAGTTGGACCGCTCCCCGACGGTGCCCGAACTGGCCGCCGTACTGGGCGTGTCCGAGGAGGACGTGGTCGACGGCCTGGCGGTCGGCAACGCGTACACCGCGTCCTCGCTCGACTCCCCGGCCCCCGAGGACGACGGCGGCGAAGGCTCGCTCGCGGACCGCCTCGGCTACGAGGACACGGCCCTGGAGGGCGTCGAGTACCGCGAGTCCCTCAAGCCGCTGCTCGCCAAACTCCCGCCTCGTGAGCGCCAGATCATCATGCTGCGCTTCTTCGCGAACATGACGCAGTCGCAGATCGGCGAGGAGGTCGGCATCTCGCAGATGCACGTCTCGCGGCTGCTTACGCGGACGCTGTCGCAGCTGCGGGAAGGGCTGATCTCGGACTGAGCGCTAGGCGCTCCGCTGGGAGGGCGGTTCTCAACTGCGCGTCCGTTGTGGCTGGTCGCGAAATGCCTGAGCCTCGTACGTACGAGGCTCAGGCATTTCGCGTCGAAACGCTCGCGCTTACTTGCCCAGCTTGTTCAGCGCCCGCTTACCAGCCGCCGACTCCTCCATCGTGTCCCACAGCTTCGCGGAGCCGGTGTACGTGTACACGCCGGGAGCTCCCTGCGCCGCGCACCCGTCGCCGTACGACGTGATGCCGACCTGGAACACGCCCTTGCGGCCCTGCAGCTTGCGGAAGATCGGACCGCCGCTGTCGCCCTGGCAGGAGTCCTTGCCCTCGACGCCGGCGCACATGTTGACCTTCGTGTCGTACTGCGGGTACGACGCCTTGCACTCGATGTGCGACACGATCGGCACGTCCACCGCGCGCAGGCGGTCCGGATAGTTCGTCACCTCGGTGTCGGTATTGCCCCAGCCGATGACGGTGGCTTTGGCACCCGGACGGATCAGCGCGTCCGTGCCCGCGGTCGGCAGGTTGACCGGGGCGATTCCCTCGACGGGCTCGTCCAGCATCAGCAGCGCCAGGTCGTACGCCCCCTCGCCCTCGGCGTAGCGGGGGTGGACGACTATCTCGGCGACGTCGCGCAGCTGGCCCTGGTTCTTCTTCGACAGCACGGTCCGGCCGACGACGGTCTCGATGTCCTTGGGCTTCGTGCCCTCGACGCAGTGCGCGGCCGTCATCACGACGTCGGCCGCCAGCAGGCTGCCGCCGCAGAACTGCCGGTCGTGGGCGTTGCCGGCGCCCTTCTGCAGCAGCGCCGCCATGAACGGGTGCTTGCCGTCGGGCTGTTCGGTGCCGCCGATGATGCGGGTGCCCGGCCGGCCGCGGTCCGCCGAATCCGCGGCGTGGGCCGTGCCGACGGAGGCGGCGGCGAGCCCGAGTGCCGCACCGGCCGCGATCACGCCGGTGGCGATCCGCCGGACCGCTGTTCTGTGAGTGGGGGAAATGGAGGAAAGACGCATGTGGGGGTGTCTCCCGACGCTCTGAACTGTGAACTGACCACCCCGGCGGGACGCACCCTCGCGTCCCAACGTGCCCGAACCGCAAGGGAGTCACCCGACGGAAGTGGCATGGCGTTCTGTCAGACGCGATACGCGGGGCGGTGGTTCACTCATGGGAACACTCAATGCCCATCCGTCTCTTTCTATCTGATGGATCGTCAGCCACACTGGCGCGATGCGTCAGGTGACTTGGATACGTGGCCGCCGGGGCGCCGTGGCCGGTGCCTCGGCGGCGGTCGTGGTGTGTCTGGGCGGGGTGCTCGCCGTGAGCGCGGGCGGCGGGAGCGACGACGACGGGTACGTCGCGGTGGGGGCGGCCGGTGGTTCGCCTCCGGCGTCCGGAGCGGGGGCGACTCCTACGGGAGAGGTGTCGCTGGTGCCGCTGGAGGGGGCGTCGGGCTCCGCGGATGGTGGGGGAG
>NZ_JAAKZX010000377.1 GCF_011045025.1 Streptomyces ureilyticus | reverse complement strand
GGGCGGGGGGTGAGGCGGCGGGCCAGCGGTTCGGTGAAGCGGGCGGTGAGCGGGCCGAGGATGACGAGGATCAGGACGTAGGCGGTGGCGAGCGGGCCGATGCGGGGCTCTACGCCGACGGCGAGGCCGGCGATGACGATGGAGAACTCGCCACGGGCCACAAGGGTGCCTCCGGCCCGCCAGCGGCCCGCGCTTCCGACGCCGGCGCGGCGTGCCGCGTACCAGCCCGTGGCGATCTTCGTGAGCGCGGTGATGACGGCGAGGATCAGCGCGGGGACGAGGACGGGCGGAATGTCCGCGGGGTCGGTGGACAGGCCGAAGAAGACGAAGAAGACGGCGGCGAACAGGTCGCGCAGCGGGGTGAGCAGGGTGCTGGCGCCTTCGGCGACCTCGCCGGACAGGGCGATGCCGACGAGGAAGGCGCCGACAGCCGCGGAGACCTGGAGTTCCTGGGCCACGCCCGCCACGAGGAGGGTCAGGCCGAGGACGACGAGGAGGAGCATTTCGGCGTTGTCGGAGGAGACCGCGCGGCTGATCAGTCGGCCGTGGCGCAGGGCGAGGTAGAGGACGGCGCCGACGGTGCCCAGCGAGATCACCAGGGTGACGGTGCCGCCCGCCAGGCTCACCCCTGCGAGCAGGGCGGTGAGGATGGGCAGGTAGACGGCCATGGCCAGGTCCTCGATGACCAGGACGCCGAGGACAACGGGGGTCTCGCGGTTGCCGAGCCGGTTCAGGTCTCCGAGGACCTTGGCGATGACGCCGGAGGAGGAGATCCAGGTGACGCCGGCCAGGGCGACGGCCGCGACCGGCCCCCAGCCCAGGATCAGTGCGGCGACTGCGCCCGGCACGGCGTTGAGGACGAAGTCGACGGCGCCGGAGGGGTATTGCGTTTTGAGGTTGGTGACAAGTTCGGAAGCGCTGTACTCCAGGCCGAGCAGCAGCAACAGGAGGATGACGCCGATCTCGGCGCCGGTGGCGGTGAACTCCTCGCTGGCGTTGAGCGGGAGGATGCCGCCGTGGCCGAAGGCGAGTCCGGCGAGCAGATAGAGGGGTATAGGGGAGAAGCCCACACGTCCTGCGAGGCGTCCGAGGAGCCCCAGGCCGAGAATGATTGCCCCGAGCTCGATGAGCATGGCAGTGGTGTTATGCACGGGCTTCTATCCTCCGGTGATGAGTTCGGCGACAGCGTCTACGCCTTCACGGGTACCGACGACAACCAAGGTGTCGCCGATGGCGAAGCGAAAATCGGGTGTGGGCGAGGGGACGGCGACGGTGCGGCGCAGGACGGCGACGATGGACGCGCCGGTGCGGGTGCGCGCCTGAGTGGCGCCGAGCGTGCGGCCCGCGTACGGCGACCGCTTGGTGACGGGGATGTGCTCGGTGACCAGGTCGATCTCGATGTGCTGATGCAGGTGGGCGACGGGGTCGGGGGTGAGCAACTTGGCCAGCGCGGTCGCCTCATGGGGCGCGAGCGGGGCCGCGTCCTTGCAACTGTCGTCGTCCTCGGGGTCGTGGAAGGACAGGATGCGCCGCCCGTCCTGGTGCACGACGACCGAGAGATGCTGGCCGGCATCGGTTTCGAGGTCGTAGCGGGTCCCGACCCCGGGCAGAGCGGTCTTGCTGACGTGAGCTGTGTGCTCCATGGCGTGCTCCAGAAGGAAGCGTTACGGACGTGCAGGTGACAGGTTCGGTGGATCGTGCCGGGCCGTAGCGGTGCGTTGTCAGCACCTGCCCGACAGAAATCTGCATTGCTCACCGCGACCGGCCGAGCCTTTGGCCTCCGTGCCGCCGCCCCTGGGCACGTGGAATGTCGGGATCTGGTTCTGGAGGTAAAAGGGCCGGGGTCACCGGAGGCGTCAGAGGCGCTGGTCGCTGGAGCCGGTGCTGCCGGTATCAGGAACGCTGTCGCGAGCGGCGTTGTCGACGCGCACCGCCCTGGGGATGCGTGACGCGGGGCAGCGGAAGGCCGGGTTGGCGATGGGTAGGCCCAAGGCGTGGATACGTCGACCCATGTCATGCCTCCCATCCCACCGACGCCCATGGCTGCCAGACGGCAGCCCACGAAATGAGCACTCGCCCGCTCAATGGAGCGTAATGACTCGGTAAAGAATTTTAGCGCAGGAGAAAAGGAGCAAACTCTACATACGTTCAGATAGCGCCCAAGTTGGTGGAGAAATGGTGCACGACGGCGAGGCAGGCCCGTTGCCAACCACCGCACCCGCTGACCGCTCGGGGCGGCAGGTCGGCTATCAGGCCGTGCCGGTCCGGTCCGCGGGCTCGACGTCTCCTTGCTCGCCGAGCCAGCGGGCGAGTTTGCCGCGTCTACCGATCGCACGCAGTCGTCGTTCAGCGGCGTCCCGGGTGTCCGGCGTGGTGATCAGTAGGAGCTCGTCGCCTGCGCGGAGCACGGTGTCGTGGCGGGGAACGATGCTGGTGCCGTCACGGATGATCAGGGTGACGACGACCGGTGGGGGCAACCGCAGTTCGAAGATGGCGACGCCGTGGAGCCGGGAGCCCGGGGGGACGGCGGCGGTGAGCAGGTCGGCGTCCAGGACATCGAGAGGGGCCGTCTCCACTTGTACGTCGCGCAGTGCGCCGGGCCTGGTCAGGCCGAGCCACCGGGCAGCGGCGGGCAGGCTCGGACCCTGGATGAGCGTGAAAATGACGACCAGGACGAACACGATGTTCAAAAGATCGCGAGCGCCGTCCACCCCGGCGACGATGGGGAAGGTGGCGAGCACGATCGGCACGGCGCCGCGTAGCCCGGCCCAGGAGATGAACGCCTGTTCGCGCCAAGGGGTGCGGAATGGCAGCAGGCAGGCCAGGACGGAGACGGGGCGGGCGGCCAGCAGCAGGACGAGCCCCACCCCGATGGCCGGGAGGACAGCGGAGGGCAGTTCTCTGGGAGTGACGAGCAGGCCGAGCATGACGAACAGGCCGATCTGGGCGAGCCAGCCAGCGCCTTCGGCGAACGAGCGGGTGGCGGCGCGGTGCGGCAGCTTGGAGTTGCCCAGGACGAGTCCGGACAGGTAGGCGGCG
Source organism: Streptomyces ureilyticus (assembly GCF_011045025.1). Taxonomy (GTDB): domain Bacteria; phylum Actinomycetota; class Actinomycetes; order Streptomycetales; family Streptomycetaceae; genus Streptomyces; species Streptomyces ureilyticus. Next base: position 1,193 of record NZ_JAAKZX010000377.1, on the reverse strand, counting down.
ATGATGCCGCTGGCGTTGGCGGCTCCGCCGGCGGCGAAGGCGATGATGCCGAAGGCCACGGTGGCCAGTGGGTACAGGCCGGTGGCGGGCAGCGCGATGTGCCGCAGGGCGGCGACGCCGATGCGCCCGATGAGCAGGCCGAGGGCGGCGCCGACGGCCAGCTGGTAGAGGACGTTGCCCGCGATGTGTGCCGGGTCGGGCAGGTCGGCTGCGGCGGTGGAGAAGACCAGGACCAGGATGATGGTGGGGGCGTCGTTGAAGCCGGATTCTGCTTCCAGCAGGCCAGTGACTTTCTGCGGGAGTGGCAGGGCGCGCAGGACGGCGAAGACGGCTGCGGCGTCGGTGGAGGAGACGATCGCTCCGAGCAGCAGTGCCAGGTGCCATTCCATGCCGAGCAGCAGGTGGGCTCCGGCGGCGGTGACGGCGACCGAGATGGCCACGCCTGCGGTGGCGAGTACCCCGGCGGGTGCCAGCAGGCGGCGGACATCCGTCCACTGGGTGGTCAGTCCGCCTTCGACGAGGATGACGGCCAGGCCCGCGGTGCCCAGGGATTGGGCGAGCTGGGCGTCGTCGAATTCCAGGCCGAGTACGTCCTCTCCGACGATGACGCCCACGGTCAGGAATAGCAGCAGGCTGGGCAGACCGAGGCGGTTGGCGGTGCGGGCTGCGGCGATGCTAGCGAGCAGTACCGTGCCGCCGATGAGCAGCACCAGGTACAGCTCCTGCAAGGTCATCCGGGTGTCTCCGTACTGACTCCGATGGCCCGGTGGCCGGCGTCACCGGGTTGCGGGAGGATCGTTCCCTCGGGGCCGTGCGCGCTGAGGGTCGAAGAGGTGCCCTGCGGCCCCGGCCAGGACCAGACCCACTGCGATGAGTATTCCCTGCGGAAGGGCCATACCGACGCCCAGGCATGCCAGGGCGATAGCCAGGACCAGCCAGGCCCGTCCGTGCCGGTACTCGCGCGGACGGCACGGTCGGCCGGATCCCAGAGCCTTGGCGAATCGCGGGTCGTCGCGCCGCATCCGTGCTTCGAGGTCGCGCAGGTGTTCGTCGTCGAAGTGGGCCACGGCTCCTCCTTCCCTACTCCGCGGCCTGGGACAGGTGGGCCTTGGCCTCCTCGTATCCGGCGTCGCCGGTGGACTCGGCCCGGGTGTAGACCAGGTGCAGTACGCCCGACCCGAAGGTCTTCGAGG
>NZ_JAAKZX010000376.1 GCF_011045025.1 Streptomyces ureilyticus | reverse complement strand
GCCCCCCTCAATCCCCGCCTCACGCACCTACACGCACAAGCCCCCGTCGCCAGCCCTCACGCCTCGGCCGCCGACTCCCCCTCCTCCAGGGCTGCTGCGTCCTCCGGCACGAAGCCCGGCAGCCACTCCTCGAGTTCCTCTCGGAGCCGTACCGTGGCGCCCAGTTGGCACAGCACGCCAATGGTGCTCAATGTCACACGGTGTATCAGCAGATACGCCGGCGGGAGGTTGAGCTGTTTGGCGAGCTGGTACGCGGGGGAGCGGGGGTCGCCGATTCGGGCCGCCTGGCTGCGCATCCAGCCTCGGGTGAAAGTGAACTCATCGACCTTGGCCGGCTCGATGATGGGGAGCAAGTAGTCCAGGACGGCGTCCGGGTCGAGCTCGATCGACTCCTTGACGAAGCCCTCCTCGCAGAGCAGTTCGTAGACCGTTTCGGCCTGGCCGTCGAGGGTCATCCGCAGTGAGTCGCCGATGGTCGGCGGCAGGCCGCCGGGGAGGCGGTCCACCGTGCCGAAGTCCAGTACGCCCAGACGCCAGCCGTCCATACCGTCCTTGCCGGCGGGGTCGCCGGACTCGTCGGGCAGGAGGCGGAAGTTGCCGGGATGCGGGTCGGCGTGCAGCAGGCCGGTGCGGGCGGGGCCGGAGAAGAGGAAGCGGGCGAGGAGCTGTCCTGCACGGTCCCGCTGCTCCTGCGTGCCGTCGGTGATCACCTCCGACAGCGGGATCCCGTCGATCCACTCGGTGACCAGCACCCGCTCGCACTGGTGGACCACAGCCGGCACCAGTACATCCGGGTCGTCCGCGAACTCCTCCGCGTGCGCCTGCTGGGCCTGGGCCTCCAAGCCGTAGTCGAGCTCCTCGGACACCCGGTCGCGCAGCTCCGCGATGAGCGGTTTGACGTCCATCCCCGGAATCAGCGGCCCCAGGAGCCGGGCGAAACGGCTGAGTTGGTTCAGGTCGGAGAGCAGTGCCTCGCCCGCCCCCGGGTACTGCACCTTGACGGCGACCTCCCGGCCGTCGTGCCACACCGCGCGGTGCACCTGTCCGATCGAGGCCGCTGCGGACGGTTTGTCCTCGAATTCCGCGAACAGGTCGTGCCAGTCCTCGCCCAGCCGTTCCTCGAGCACAGTGTGCACCGTGCGGGTCGGCATCGGCGGCGCGGCCTCCTGGAGCTTCGTCAGTGCAGCGCGATATGGCCCCGCGACCTCCTCGGGCAGCGCCGACTCGAAGACGGACAGTGCCTGCCCGAACTTCATCGCGCCGCCCTTGAGCTCGCCGAGCACCTTGAACAGCTGCTCCGCCGTGCGCTGTTGCAGTTCGCGGCCCACGATCTCCGCCGACTTCCCGCCGATCCGTTTGCCGATGCCCCATGTGGCCCGCCCGGCGAAGCCGAGCGGTAGGGCGGCGAGCTTGGCGGTCCGGGTGACCGCCTTCCGGGGAAGATCAGACATGCGCCCTCCAAGTACCGGACAGCCGAGCCGCTTGCGGCTGTTGCCCGGCCATTGTCTCGTGCGGCCTCTCGTCCTCCGAGGTCTGCTCCCCCTTAGCTTTCTCCGCAGTCCCGCACGAGCATGCGGGATGCGGCCACACAGGGCGTGTCTGCCAGTCGAAACCGGGCACCGACGCCTCCCAACGAGCACCTGCGCTGGACGGCAACTCCCCGTCAAGGAAAGCGAGTGCGTGCCCCGCGGCCAGCCCGGAGACTGTGGCCGACAGCGTCAGATCGCACGCCTGCACCTGGCGAGGCTGCCCGGAGCGCCACTGTGCGACCAGGCGCGGCCAGCTCGGGTCGCGGTCGGTGCGGGCCCGGTCCAGACAGCCCGCGCAGGCCGTGTCGCAGGGCAGGACCAGCGGGCCGACGACTCCTGTGCCCTCCACGACCCCGGCGTACAGATGTGGTGTCCCGGATGCGATCAGCGGCTCGGCGGTGGCCGGGTCGGGGGCGTGGACGGCCAGGCCGTCCCGTGGCGCGAGGATCACCAGGGAGAGTCCCGGCTCCTGTTCGTCGGGCGGCGACTGTGCGCCGCCCCGCCGTGGTGGGCGGCTCGGAGCCGCGCGGCGCACCGCCCTGCGTGCCGCCTCTTCCCTGCGCTCGCCGATGGAGTCGACGGGCAGTCCGCCCGGTGCGACGTCCCAGGGCGCGACGCAACCGCCGTCGCGTACGCCGACATGGCCCACGCCGGCGCCCGCCAGCGCGCACGCCAGGGTCACACCCACCCGGCCCGCGCCCCACACCTGCACGCGCAGGGAACGGCGGGCCGCCAGTCGGCGCATGCCCTCGCCCGGTTCGGGCGTGACCAGGGACAGGGACGCGAGGTCGGCCCGCAGCCGGTCCAAGGTCGCTTTCTTTTCGCGCAGGGCGTCCGCGTCCGGGCCGCCGCCCGTCGCGTCGTCCAGCAGTCCCGCCCGGGCCAGCCGTTCCACGAGCCCGTCGACATGGCCGTCGGGCAGACCGATGCGCTTGCCTTCGTCGCGTAGGAGGGGAAGCCCGCGTGTCCCGTCGAGCAGGGTCAGAAAGCTGCTCGTCGCCGTGTCCATCGGGCCGAGCACCATCGCATGTGCCGGTGCCATCCCGAACTGCACCGTGTTCAGATCCCGCCAGGCGCGCCGAAGCGCGGGTTTCACCATCGGATGCATGACAGACCCCCGTACGTCCCCGTTGTGCCGGTGGTGCTCGTCCTGCTCCGCCGGTCGATTGCCAGCATGCATGCCTCGGCTGTCGAGTGCCGAAAGTTATCCACAGGCTGGGGGTATTCGTCGTACAAATCAGGCGTACGGAGTAGGGACAAACTGGGCGCGCAGAGCGCGGATCGGCATCGAACCGTCCCGGAGGCGGGACTTCCAGCATGCGCAACGGGTACCGTCGGGGCGTGTCCGCCGACCCACTGAACCGCGGAAAACCACAGCGCAGCACGACGAGCGAGCCGCCGAGCGGCCCGGGGACGAGCGCGATCGAGGTCCGCCGGAGCACTCGCCGACGCAGAACGGTCTCCGCGTACCGCGAGGGCGATCGTACCGTCGTGCTGATCCCCGCCCGGATGTCCGAGGCGGAGGAGCAGCGCTGGGTGGGCGTCATGCTCGACAAGCTCGCCGCCCAGGAGAACAAGCGGGTACTCGGTGACGCGGAGCTCTCCGAGCGTGCCGCCCGGCTCTCCGACCTGTACTTCGACGGCCTCGCCCGGCCCTCCTCGGTCCGCTGGGTCACCAACCAGAACACCCGCTGGGGCTCCTGCACCCCGGCAGAGGGCAGCATCCGCCTTTCGCACCGCTTGCAGGGCATGCCCGAATACGTCGTCGATTACGTCCTCGTCCACGAGCTCGCGCATCTGCTCGTGCCCGGCCACGGGCCCCGCTTCTGGCAACTCCTCGAGGCCTACCCGCGTACCGAGCGGGCCCGCGGCTACCTCGAAGGGGTGGTGGCCGCCGACCGGCTGCCCCATCTGCCCGCCGCGCGCGACGAGTAGCGGGGACCGGCGCCGGGACTGTGCTGGTTCGGGCCGAAGCAGGGATTGTGTACCGGGTCTGTACCGGCTTCGTCCGCGGCCGGATTTTGCGGTTAGCCTGACGCGCGACGCACTCGTATCGGGATGGGGGACGGTCGTTACGCATGGCCAGGGAATTCCAACGCGGCCACAAGGCCAAGATCAGTGACCTCACCGCGGGCACCGATCTGTACGTAGGCGTGCAGATCACCGGCCCCGGACTGACCTTCGACATCAGCTGCTTCGGTCTGGACGCCGACGAACGGCTTTCGGACGACAGGTACTTCGTCTTCTTCAACCAGCCGAAGACTCCTGAAGAGTCCATTCAGCTCCTGGGAGCGCAGGCAGGCGACACGGAGTCGTTCCGCGTCACGCTCGACAAGATCCCGCCGCAGATCCAGAGGTTGTCGTTCACGGCGACGCTCGACGGCGCCGGGCAGTTGTCGCAGATCGCCCCCGGATACATCCGAATCGTCGCGGGCGGCGAGGAGGTGGCCCGGTACGCCTTCGACGGCGGCGAGTTCTCCACCGAACGAGCCGTGATGCTGGGCGACTTCTACCTCAAGGACGTATGGCGGTTCGCGGCGGTCGGGCAGGGCTTCGACGGCGGACTCGACGCGCTGCTGAAGAACTTCGGCGGCGAGGTCGCCGAGGAGGAGCCCGCCGCCGCACCGCAGCCGCAGGCCGCCGCGCCCTCCTTCGCGCCGCCCGCCCAGGCCACCGCGCCGCCCGCGTTCGGCGCCCCGTCAGGCCCCGCTACGCCGGCCCCAGCCCTGTC
>NZ_JAAKZX010000375.1 GCF_011045025.1 Streptomyces ureilyticus | reverse complement strand
GCCCGCACTGGGCCGGACCGCCCTCCCCGCCACCGGCCGCGAGGCGGTCGACAACGCCCGCTCCCCTCAACGCCCCCGCGCCCGCGCCTACTTGGACGCGTACTTCAGCGACCGCGTGCCGATCAGCGGCGACCGCACGGGCGGCGGCCCCGACCCTGACGCCGACCCCGGAATGCTGTGCGGCTTCGGCGAACACGACGGCCGTACGATCGCGTACGCGGCCCAGACGGGCTCCGCCACCCGCCCCGTCGGCTATCGCACCGCCGCCCGTCTGATCCGCCTGGCGGACCAACTGGGCATCCCCGTACTGACGTTGGTGGACACCCCGGGCGCCGCCAACGACGCGGAGGCGGAACGCCAGGGAGCGGGGGCGGCGATAGCTGAGCTGTTCGCCGCCGTGGCCTCCGCCCGCACCCCCCTCACCACCCTCCTGATCGGCGAGGGCGGCTCGGGCGGCGCCCTCGCCCTCGCGGCCCCCGGCAACACCTGGGCCACACCGGACAGTTACTTCTCGGTGATAGCCCCAGAGCTGGCCGCGGCGATCCTCAAACGCCCGGCGGACCAGGTGAAGGAGACGGCGGACGAACTGCGGATCCGGCCACAGGACTTGGTGGAGCTGGGGGTGGTGAAGGGGGTCGTGATGGGTGTCGTGGGCTGAGAAAACCGCGACAAGCCGCGACAACCACAAGTACGGCCCGTAACAATGGAGTTGATCGAGAGTCACTGAACCGAGAACCGAGAACCGAGAACCAGGAACCGGGGGCGCCATGGAAGGCTTGGTGGAGTTCAAGACCGACGACGGAGTCGTGATCAACGTCGAGGGTGCGGCCACCGAGGACCTCTCCGGCCACCAGCTGGTCTCGCGCGACGACGGTACGGTCCAGGCGACCCGCACCTTCGAGGGCGCCCTGGACGGAGTGCGCGCGGCGGCCGAGTCCGCGCTCCGGGTCTTCCGGGACGGCTCGCTGCGGCCCGACTCCGTGGAGATCGAGTTCGGGGTGAAGCTCACCGCGGAGGCGGGCGCGTTGATCGCCAAGAGCTCGGTCGAGGGGCATCTCGTGGTCAAGCTCGCCTGGTCTCCCGGGCAGGCCGCCGGCTCCCCGGAGACCAACCCGGCATCATGACGAGCGCTTCGTGGCACGCCAGAATCAGCTGCGGGCGCGACACCGGTGCCGGTTTCCTGGTCACCGAGCGGCACGTCCTGACGTGCGCGCATGTCGTCGCACGCAGCCGCACGGACACGGTCACCGTGTCCTTCGCGCACGGCACAGAGGGCCAGGTCCCCGCCCGGGTGGTCGCGCAGGGCGGCTGGGACGGCCGCGAGACCGACCCCGGTGACCTCGCCGTACTCGAACTGGGCCGTCCCGTTCCCATGAGGCCGGCGGAGTTCGCGGCGCCCTCCGACGCGTACGGCGACCCTCCGCGCAGGCTCCTGGCGTACGGATTCCCGAAGCGGTCCGAGGAGGGGACGCTCGCCGAATACCGGGCCACCGCCGACCAGTTGATCGCGGGAGAGTGGGTCCAGCTGGAGGCCTGGGCCGCTCATGGCCAGCCTCTGGTTCCCGGCTTCAGCGGCGCCGCGGTGACGCTGGCGGACACCGGCCGCGTGGTCGGCATGGTCTCCGCGGCCGCCCGCGACCCCGCCGTCCGCAACGGCCGGATGCTGCCCGCGCAGGTCATGGCCCGCTACTGGCCGCGGCTCGGCGAGCTGATCCCGACCCCGGGGTACGGGCGGGAGGACAAAGAGCGGCTGCTCCAACTGATCGAGGCGGTGTCCGGCGGCAAGGGGAGCGTAGGAGGCGAAGGCGGCGCGGGAAGCCTGGAGTGCCGGCCCGACGGGCTGTACCTCGATGCGGTGGGCCCGCTCGGGCCGCCGCTGCCGCCGCACGGCTTCGGCTCGCTGTGGGACGCCGCCTGGTACCTGCTCTCCGAGGTGCCCGACACGGCGGCCGTCACCCGCTTCTCGGCCCGGCTCGCCGACTTCGTCGAGGACGCCCGGCTGCGGGCCGCGCTGCGTTCCTGGCCGTCCCGGGCCGGGGACGAGGGGCCCGGCGGCACCAACCCGGTGCGGCGGTCCGCCGCACCCGCCTGGTCGCCGATCCTCGTGGAGATCGCGGACAGCGGCTCCGGGGACGGCCGGTTCATGGTCGAGGTGTCCGTGTACAACGGGCGGCACCGCCGCCTGGTCGGCTCACGCACCCTGCCCGTCGAGCGCGTACGCCCCTACGCGCTGGAGCGCATCGACGAGGCGTACCGCGAACTGGAGCCGGACGCCCGGGAGTTGATCGCCTTCGTGCTGCCGCGCCGTCGGCTCAACACGGACGTGGCGGGCTGGCAGCGCAGCGCCGACGACGACAGCCCGCTCGGTTCCTTCGCGCCAGTGGTCGTCCTGGACCTGGAGCGGCGTCGCAGTGGCGCGCTGCAGCACAAGCTCGTGCAGAAGTGGCGGCACCTCGACGCACGGTCCGCCGCGCGGCTGCACCGCATCGGCTGTTCTGCCACCGGCCAGAACCCGGTGCGGCTGACCGTCGGGCTGCGCCAGGGCGCCGTCGACATGGTGGGGTTCGGCACGCCGCCCCGCGTGAACGGCACCCTGCGTCTGTTCGGAGCGAGCCTGAACGCGGCCGTTCCGGTACTGCTGTGGCCGCGCTCCGGCTGCCGCGGCGGGCCCTCGCACGAGGACTGCCGGGGCGCAGAGTTCCTGGACCGCCTGGCCGAGCACCTCACGGACCTGCCACCCGTCGAACTTCCCTCGTACATCCATGAATTGAGGGAGGAGGCGCATGCCTCGGACGCTCCGGAGCGGCACTGGGCGCACGACCTGGCGCTGCTGTGGGAAGACCCCCGGTGCCTGCCCGACCCGGACGGATACCGGCACTCGCCCGTAGGCTGAGCGGCCGGCGCGCGCATCGCGGAGAGTCGAGGAGAGGCACCGGAAGGGAGCCCATGTCTTTGTGGCCCGTGTACACCGGCACGAGCGAACCCCACGACGGCATCGAGCAGTTGCCCGAGCCGCCGCCCTGGCGGGCCTTCGACGGCGGCCCCGCGCTGCCGACGCCCGCCGACGACGGCGACACCTCGGCCACGTCCCCGGACCGCAGGCACCGCGCCCGCACCTACCGTGCGACCGACGAGGCGGTCCAGCTCGTCAACGCCGCACTCTGTCTGCGCCGCCCGCTGCTGGTGACGGGACCGCCCGGCAGCGGCAAGTCGAGTCTGGCGTACGCGGTGGCACGGGAGCTCAGGCTGGGCCCGGTGCTGCGCTGGAACATCACCAGCCGCAGCACGCTACCCGACGGCCTTTACCAGTACGACCCGCTCTCTCGCCTGTACGCCGCCGGCCGGGCCGCCGCGCGCGAACTCCCGCCGGACAGCGAGCTGCAGGACCATCTGCGTCTGGGCCCGCTGGGCACGGCCCTGCTGCCCTACGGGCGCCCGCGGGCGCTCCTGATCGACGAGATCGACAAGAGCGACCTCGACCTGCCCAACGATCTGCTCAACGTCCTGGAAGAGGGTCAGTACGAGATCCCCGAGCTGGTGCGCGCCGCCCGGCACAGCCCCACCGCCGAGGTGGTGATCGACGGCACCGACGCCCGGGTGACGGTGACGCGGGGACGGGTGCGCTGCCGGGCGTTCCCGTTCGTCGTCCTGACCAGTAACGGCGAACGCGAGTTCCCGCCCGCCTTCCTGCGCCGCTGCGTCCGCCTTGAGCTGCGCCAGCCGCGCGACGAACACCTCGAGAGCATCGTGCGCGCCCACCTCGGCGAGCCCGACGACCGGGCCCGCGACCTCATCGCCCGCTTCCTGGACCGGGGCACTGACGGTGAACTCGCCACGGACCAGCTCCTCAACGCGATCTATCTGACCGGCGCGGCGGGCCTCGACGCGGCGTCGCGGGACGAGCTGGCGGAGCAGGTGATGCCATATCTGAGCCGGACGCGGGACGAGCCTGATGCGTTCTGAGGAGGCTTCCGAGGAGAACCGCGGCCGGGCCGGGGCCGGGCGGTCGGCGGGTGCGGCGCGGCTCGCCGAGCTGCTCGCGGAGGTGAGCGGCGGGGAGCGGCCCACGTCCGTGGAGCTGGCCGAGGTGCTGTGGCTGGCCCGGCATGTCGGTGCCCCCGAGGAGCCGTCGCTCGTACCGGCGGACCAGCCACCCGCGCGTCGCGCCGGCCCGAGCGTCGCGCCGAGGAGCAGGGCGAGCGCGAGAGCGGGAACGCTGCGTGCCGGGCGTAACGGACGCTTCCTTGCGGACATCTTCGGGAATGACGCCGTCTTGCGGTTCCTCGAG
>NZ_JAAKZX010000374.1 GCF_011045025.1 Streptomyces ureilyticus | reverse complement strand
TCCTCGCGGGCGATGCCGGAGGCGCGAAGAGCCCTGCCCGTGCCCTCTTCGTTGCCGTAGGCGGCGGCGGTGTCGATGCTGCCATCGCGGCGGAGCCGCAAATTAACACAGCCCCGCGCCCCTGAAGGGGTGCTGCCACTCAACCCGCAGCCGCCCAACGGCCGGAGGCACCCCGCAGGGGCGGCGCGACCAGCCCCAACGGCGCCGCAGCCAAAAGCGAACCCCACTACGGACGCCAATGCGAATGCCCCCGCTTAGCCCACTCCCTGCTCACCCACCCCGTTCGCATCCCCTTCCGCGCCTCCGGATCCGCCAGGGCCATGCCGATGTGGCCGGCCAGGACGATGCCGATCGTCAGGGCCAGCCAGTCGTGGACGAACGTCGCGCTGGTTCGCCACACCAGTGGTGTGAGGTGCGTGAACCACATCATCAGCCCGGTGCCCAGCATCACCAGCGTCGCCCCGGCAATCCACGCCGCGTACGTCTTCTGACCGGCGTTGAACTTCCCGGCCGGACGCGACTCGGGCCGGGCGTCACGCCGCAGCGCCGACCGCAGCCACACACGGTCGTGCGGCCCGAAGCGGTTCAGCAGCCGCAGGTCCGCGCGGAAAGCGCGCGACGCGAGTCCCACCAGCACCGGCACCGGCAGCAGCAGTCCCGACCACTCGTGCACCACGACCACGAGCGCACGGCGCCCGACCAGTTCCGCCAGCTGGGGCACGTACAGGCAGGCGGCGGTCACCACGCACACCCCCATCAACAGAGCCGTCACCCGGTGCACCCAGCGCTCGCCCCGGCTGAACCGGCGCACCCGCCCGGAGGCCGCGGAGCCGACGGGCTCGTCGTGCTCGTCGGGCTGCGCCGAACCAGCCAGCCGCGCAGGACCAGCCGGTCCCGCAGAAGAACCCGCCGTCGACGGAGTCTCAGGTGACCTCATCATCACGTCCGTTCGAGCGCCCCACCCACGCGTCCACGTCGTAGCCGCGCTTCTCCCAGTAGCCGGGACGGACGTCCGACGTGAGGGTGATGCCGGAGAGCCACTTCGCGGACTTGTAGAAGTACATGGGGGCGACGTAGAGGCGGACGGGGCCGCCGTGGGAGTGGGACAGGTCCTTGTCCTGCATACGGAGGGCGACGAGGACGTCGTCGCGGCGGGCCTGGGACAGCGTCAGGCTCTCCGAGTACGCACCGTCGAAGCACGTGAAGCGCACCGCTCCGGCCGAGGTCCGCACCCCGGCCGCGTCCAGCAACTGCGACAGCCGTACGCCTTCGAAAGGCGTGTCCGGCACCCGCCAGCCCGTCACGCACTGGACGTCGCGGACCATCCGGGTCTGCGGCAGGGCGCGCAGCTCGGCGAGCGTGTAGGTGGTGGGACGGTCGACCAGCCCGTCGATGGTGAGGCGGTAGTCGTCCTCGCCCTTCTTCGGGACGGACGAGACGACCGAGTAGTAGCGGAAGCCGCCTCCGTTGGGCAGGAGGCCGGTCAGTCCGGTGGGGTCCTTGTCGGCGGCGCCGCCGAGGAAGGACTCGAGGCCGCGCTGGAGTGTGGGCGCGGCGGCCACACCGAGCGCCCCGAGTCCGAGCGTGCCGAGCAGGAGCCGCCGCCCTATGGGGGCGCCGCCGGGCTCCGGTTCCGATGGCGTCGGTTGTTCAGAGGTCACGCATTGATTCGAGCACTCCTGGCCCCCGGAAATCCAGGGGCCAGGAGTGCCGTCAGTAATCCGTAACCACTAACCCATGACCACTAGTCCGAGCCGGACTCCGCCGCCTTCTCCAGCTGGAACGCCTCGTTCCCGAGCCCGATGCGGGCGTGCGCCTCGGGGTTGCGGGAGCGCAGCAGCAGGCCCTGGAGGAGGCCGAGGACGGCTGCCAGCAGGATGATGCCCGGCAGCACCCAGGTCGCCAGGGAACCGGGGCCCGCGCCCACGAGTACGTCGAAGTCCGTGACGGTGTAGAAGGCGATGACCAGGAGCGAGACACCCGCGATCGCGGACGCGGCCAGCCGCCAGGCCTGCGCACCGGCGGCGCCGCGGCGGACGAAGAACACGATGACCGAGAGCGAGGCCGCCGCCATGAGCAGGATGACGCCGAGCGCTCCGACGTTGCCGAGCCAGGTGAACAGCTGCAGCACGGGAGCGGTCGGGTCACCGGTCGGCTTGTCGTCGGCCACCGCGAAGCCGGCCACGACCAGCACGGCGACGACGGTCTGCAGGAGCGAGCCCGTACCGGGCGCACCGCTCGTGCCCGATGTCCGGCCGAACGCGGCGGGCAGCAGTCCCTCGCGGCCCATGGCGAAGGCGTACCGCGCGACGACGTTGTGGAAGCTGAGCATCGCCGCGAACATGCCGGTCACGAACAGGACATGGAGTACGTCCGTGAAGGTCCCGCCGAGCCGCGACTCAGTGAGGAAGAACAGCAGCCCGGCACTCTGCTCCTGCGCCGTTCCCACGATCGCCTTGGGTCCGGCGGCGACGGTCAGCGCCCAGGAGCTGATCGCGAAGAAGACGGCGACGAAGCCGACCGCGAGGAACATCACGCGCGGGACCAGGATGTGCGGACGGCTGGTCTCCTCGGCGTACACGGGTGCCTGCTCGAAGCCGAGGAAGGCAGCGACGCAGAAGCACAGCGCGGTGCCGAGGCCCGCCCCGGTGAGCGTGTCGGGATTGAAGGCGTGCAGCGACAGGCCCTCCGCGGCGGGGTCGGCGACGGCCGCGAAGTCGAAGATGACGACGAGCGCCACCTCGATGATCAGCAGGACGCCGAGCACCCGCGCGTTCACGTCGATCTTCAGCCAGCCGAGCAGGCCGACGGCGAGCGCGGCCACCAACGACGGTATCCACCAGGCGATTTCGAGTTCGAGGTACGTGGCGAACAGTCCGGAGACCTCGAAGCCGAAGATGCCGTAGATGCCCACCTGGAGGGCGTTGTACGCGACGAGCGCGACCGCCGCCGCACCCGAACCGGCGGTGCCGCCGAGGCCGCGGGCGACGTACGCGTAGAAGGCGCCGGCGTTGTGGACGTGGCGGCTCATCTCCGCGTAGCCGACGCTGAAGAGGACGAGCACCACGCCGAGGATGACGAAGAGCAGCGGCTGGCCGACGATGCCCATCACCGCGAATGCCGTGGGCATGACACCCGCGACCACCATGAGCGGGGCGGTGGCCGCGAGCACGGACAGGAGCAGGCCCGCCGTGCCGAGCCGGTCGGCGCGCAGCGCGCGCTCCTGCCCCTTGAAGGTGCTGATGCCGCTGCCTTCGGCTGTCGGTCTGCTCGCGCTCGTAGTGCTCGAGGGGTTCGAACTGCCCGTGGTCATCGGGGGGGTTGTCCTTTCGAATATCAAGTTCGGACATCACTGTTTTTCATGCCGTGCCGAGCACGCTGTCGCGTGCGGCACGGAAGGCGGTGTACGGATCTCGGTCGGGGTACGACCACGGGGCCGGGGTCACGTGCGGCCCGATGCGGTGGAACAGGGCGGCGGCCTCGGCGCCCCGGCCCTCGCAGAACTTGGCGTGGGCAAGGAAGTTGAGGTCGACATGGCTGCGCGGATGGTCGTCGCGCTCCCATTCCAGCCACCAGTCGAAGGCGGCCTTCATCACCTGGCGGGCCCGGCGGCCGACCCAGTGCCCGGAGGCCGCGGGATCGGTGGGTTCCCAGCCGGCGGCGGCCAGCACGCGATAGCGCTCGGCGTGCGCGACGACCGGCAGGATGGCCAACGGTGAGTCGGCGGGCGCCTGTTCGGCGGACCAGCCGGCGAAGTCGTACACCTCGTGCAGCGGATCCTGGCCCGCTCCCGGCCGGCGCTCGGCGAGCCGGGCGGTCATCAGGTGGTGGGCGTGGTGGTGGTCGGGATGGCGATGGCGTACCTCGTCGAAGATCCGGACCACGTCCTCGTCGCTGCCCAGGGCGCGCTCCAGCATGAGCAGTCCGAGCCAGGGCGTGGGGTCGGCGGGCGCGAGCGCGACCGCGCTGTGGCAGGCCTTGCGCGCCCGGTCCGGCTTCTCCTTGCGGTTCAGGACGCGTTGCACGGTGGCGACGGCGAGCAGCACGGCGGCGTCGGCGGACTCGGGTTCGGCAAGCAGCCAGTCGCGGGCCCATGCCTGCGTACTGGACTCCTGCGCCAGCACGGTGACGCGATGCCCGCGGCGGTCCCAGTCGTCGCCGGTCGCCACCAGGAGCGCGCGTACGGCGGTCCAGCGGCCCTGCGCCAACGCGGCCCGGGCTGTGATGAGTTCGGTGTCTCCGAGAGCAAGGTCGAAGGCATGGGCCGCGCGCTTGCGGCCGCGGCCGAGGGGTGGGGGTGGGGGCTGT
>NZ_JAAKZX010000373.1 GCF_011045025.1 Streptomyces ureilyticus | reverse complement strand
GTCGTGGCGCCGTGCGCGAAGTGGACCAACGGCGCCTACGCCCAGGTGGTGAACGCCGGGTCGGGCCTGTGCCTGGACATCGACGGCGCCCCGCAGAACGGCACGGACGTCGACGCGGCCACCTGCACGTCCTCTCGCGACCAACAGTGGCGGGTCGACTCCGGGCGCGGCGTGCTGCAGTCGTACGCATACCCCGGCTACTGCCTGGACAGCCGTGGCTCCGTCAGCCGGGGCCTCGGCATCTGGGAGTGCGATGCGGTCTACGGCCCCAACGGCCGGAACCTGACGTTCACCGTGGGCGGCGACGGCGTGATCCGCCCGGCGATCGCCCCGGACCACGCGGTGACCGCGTACGGGAACCGCCTCTTCCTGATTCCGGCGCAGGGGCGGGACGAGCAGCGGTGGACGGCGGGGGCGGCTCCCGCATGATGTCGCAACTGATGTCACACATGATCTCGTGCCGATCTCATGCTGGTCTCGCGCTGATCAGACCTTGCGGACGCCTCGCCGCCACACCTCGCTGACCAGCGGCACACCCGGCCGGTACGCCAGGTGGACATGGCTCGGTGCGTCGAGGAAGGCCAAGTCGGCGTACGCGCCCGGGGTGAGGTGGCCGATGTCCGTGCGGCGGAGGGCTGCCGCGCCGCCGGCTGTCGCCGACCACACCGCCTCGTCCGGAGTCATCCCCATGTCCCGTACCGCCAGCGCGATGCAGAACGGGACGGAGGAGGTGAAGGACGAGCCCGGGTTGCAGTCCGTGGAGAGGGCGACCGTGACGCCGGCGTCGAGGAGGCGGCGGGCGTTCGGCCACTCTGCGCGGGTGGAGAACTCGGCGCCGGGGAGGAGGGTGGCGACCGTGGCGCTGTTGGCGAGGGCGTCGATGTCCGCATCCGTGAGGTGGGTGCAGTGGTCGGCGCTCGCGGCGTCGAGTTCGACGGCGAGCTGGACGCCGGGGCCGTACGAGAGCTGGTTGGCGTGGATGCGCGGGTGCAGGCCCGCCGCCTTGCCCGCCGTGAGGATCGCGCGGGCCTGGTCACCGTCGAAGGCGCCCTTCTCGCAGAAGACGTCGATCCAACGGGCGTACGGGGCACAGGCGTTGAGCATGTCGCCGGTGACGAGGGCTACGTATGCCGCCGGGTCATCGGCGTAGTCGGGGGACACGATGTGCGCGCCCATGTACGTGACCTCGTCCGTGTGCCGGGACGCGATGCGCAGGGCGCGGGACTCGTCCTCGACGGTGAGGCCGTAGCCGGACTTGGTCTCGAAGGTGGTGGTGCCCTGACGGAGGGCCTCGGCGAGGTAACGGGTGAGGTTGCGCTCCAGTTCCGCGTCGCTCGCCGCGCGCGTCGCGGCCACAGTCGTACGAATGCCGCCCGCGCTGTAGGGCCGTCCCGACATACGGGCGTTGAACTCCTGCGTGCGGTCGCCCGCGAAGACGAGGTGCGAGTGGGAGTCGACGAAGCCCGGGACCACCGCCCGGCCGCCCGCGTCGACCCGATTGTCAGTGGCGGGTGCTTTCCTTGATTCACCGGTCCATGCGATGCGGTCGCCTTCGATGACGACGGCCGCGTCCTGGATCAGACCGAGGGGGGATCTTCCCCCACTCTCGAATTTGCTCGAGCGGGGGGACCCCCATCCGAGGGAGGGGTCGTTGGTGACCAGGCTGGCGATGTTCGTGATGACGGTGGTCGGGCTGCTTGTCGGGCTGCTCATGTCGTCCTCGCGGGGGCGCGGTTCGGCGGTCGTCGTCAGGCGCGCAGGGCTTCGACTGCCTGCGCGAGGGCTTGCGGCACATCGGGTACGAGCGTGTGGACCCCGTCTCGTACGACGTGCCGGCCGGCCACGATCGTGTGCCGTACGTCCGCCGCTGTCGCGGCGAATACGGCCGTCTCGGCGCCGAGCCTGGGCAGCGGCCCCGCTGTTCTGACCGAGTCGAGCGCGATCGTCGTGAGGTCGGCGAGCGCGCCGGTCTCGATGGTGCCCGCGTCGTCCCAGCCGAGGGCCGCGTGGCCGCCCGCCGAGGCCGCCCGCAGGAGGGCGGCCGCCGTCCAGTGACCGCGTGTACGGGTGCGCAGGCGCTCGTTCAGCTCCATCGCGCGCGCCTCTTCGAGCAGGTCGATGACGGCGTGGCTGTCGGAGCCGACGGAGAGCGGCGAGCCGGCTTTCTGCAGGGCGGCGGCGGGTCCGATGCCGTCGGCGAGGTCCCGTTCGGTGGTGGGGCACATGCACGTGCCGGTCGTGGAGTCGCCGAGCAGCGCGATGTCCTCGTCGGTGAGGTGGGTGTTGTGGACGCCCGTCGTGCGCGGGCCGAGCACGCCGTGGTCGGCGAGCAGCCGGGTGGGGGTGCAGCCGTGCGCGGCCCGGCAGGCGTCGTTCTCCGCCGTCTGCTCGGACAGGTGCACATGGAGCGGGGCCCGCCGCTCCTCGGCCCATCGCGCCACCGTGGCCAACTGCCGCGCGGGCACGGCCCGTACGGAGTGGATGGCCGCACCGATCCGCAGGTGATCCCGGTCCTTGAGAACTGAACAGCGTTCCGCCCAGGCGTCCGCGCTCCCGTCGGAGAAGCGGAGCTGGTGGGTGTTGGGCGGCTGTCCGAAGCCGGAGGAAATGTAGGCGGTGTCGAGGAGGGTGATGCGGATACCGGCTTCGGCGGCGGCGTCGATGAGCGCCTCGCCCATCGCGTTGGGGTCGGCGTAGGGGGTGCCGCCGGGGGCGTGGTGGACGTAGTGGAACTCGCCGACGCAAGTGATGCCGGCGAGCGCCATCTCGGCGTACACCGCGCGGGCGAGGGCGTGGTACGTCTCCGGGGTCAGCCGGTCGGCGGTGGCGTACATGACCTCGCGCCAGGTCCAGAAAGTGCCGGAGCCGACCTGGACGGTGCCGCGCAGGGCTCGGTGGAAGGCGTGCGAGTGGGCGTTCGCCAGGCCCGGCAGGGTCAGTCCGCGCAGGATCTCGGCGCCCGGCGGCGGGCTGTCGATGCCCGTGCGGACGGCCGAGATCCGGCCGTCGGCGACCTCTACGGCCACGCCGGGCTCGACGAACGAGTCGAGCCAGGCATGCTCCAGCCAGTACGTCTGCGTGTGGGGGCGGGGGTGGGTCACGTGCAGGCCAGCCCTTCCAGTACGTCGGCCAGGGCGAGTACCCCGGCCACGCAGTCGTCCTCGGTGGCGTACTCGGCCGGGGAGTGCGAGACGCCGGTGGGGTTGCGCACGAACAGCATGGCGGTGGGGATGCTCCCGGAGAGGATCCCGGCGTCGTGGCCGGCGCCCGTGCCCAGGACTGGGACCTTGAGGTCTGTGTCGGTTCCCAGGATGCGGGCGAGTTCGTCGCGCAGGGCGTGGTCGAACTCGACGACGGGGGTGAACGACTCGCGGACGACGTCGAGTTCGATGCCGTGCGCGTCGGCGTACTCGCGAGCCGCCCGCTCGATGCCGCTGACGACGGCGTCGAGGCTCGCCTGGTCCTCGGCGCGGGAGTCGAGCCAGCCACGGACGAGGGAGGGGATCGCGTTCACACCGTTCGGCTCGACGGATATTTTGCCGAAGGTGGCGACGGCACCAGCAAGTTGGGCCTCGCGGCGGGCAGCGAGCACGGTCTCCGCGTACGACAGCATCGGGTCGCGGCGGTCGACGAGGCGGGTCGTGCCGGCGTGGTTGGCCTCACCCCGGAAGTCGAACCGCCACCGCCCGTGCGGCCAGATGGCGCTGGCGATACCGACGCGGTCGCCGGTCAGGTCGAGGGCACGCCCCTGCTCGACATGGAGCTCGACGAACGCCCCGATCCGGGCGAGCCGCTCCGGGTCCGGGCCGATGGAGTCCGGGTCGTACCCAGCGGCCTCCATCGCCGTCGGCAGGCTGACACCTTCGGCATCCCTGAGTCGATGCGCCTGCTTGACAGTGAGTTCTCCGGCCGCCAGCCGCGACCCGACACAGGCCAGCCCGAAGCGGGCACCTTCCTCGTCACCGAAGTTCACGATGGCGAGGGGCTTGCTGAACTGCGCGTTCCTGCTCCGCAGTTCATCCAGCGCGGCGAAGGAGGAGACGACACCGAGGGGACCGTCGAAGGCGCCGCCATCGGGCACCGAGTCGAGGTGGGACCCGGTGACGACAGCGTCCCCGGCATCGGGATCCCCGAGCCAGGCCCACTGGTTCCCGTTCCGGTCCAGCTCGTAGGCGAGCCCCCGAGCCCGGGCCTGTTCCTCGAACCAGGCCCGGCACTCGGCATCAGCGCCAGTCCAGGCGAACCGCCGGTAGCCACCGGAGTCGGGGTGGCGCCCGATGGGGCTGAGGTCACGCCACATCTCGTGGAACCCAACCAGCCCGTCGTGGGGGTCCCCCCGCTCGAGCGAAGCCGAGAGTGGGGGAGTTTGAGGACGAGGCCGTTCAGGCCGATCGGGGGTCTGGGGG
>NZ_JAAKZX010000372.1 GCF_011045025.1 Streptomyces ureilyticus | reverse complement strand
GGACCGGCCCTCGAGGCGACCGAATTCGCCGACTTCGACACCGGCCAAGCCGTCTACGCCATCACCGGCATCGGCGCCTTCACCCTCGGCTGGGACCCCGACCACCACCCCGAAGCCGACCAGGACCGTGGGCAAGGGCCCCAGCGAAGCGAGATCGAGCCGATGCTTGATCGACCCTCTGGGGTCCTTGCCCACGGCCGCCGCCACCGACGGCGTGCCCGCAGTCAACGCCCGCAGCCCGGCCAGCAGCTCATCCCGGTCCCCGCCGGCCCCCAGCACCACCGCCCGGTGCTCCAACACCGACCGCGCCGTGGCCAGCGACCAGCCCACATCCACCGGACTCAGCTCCGGCCGGGCCTGGACGTACTCCGCCAGCCGCCCCGCCTGCGCCACCAAAGCCCCAGCACTACGCCCCGATATCACCCACGGCACCACCACACCCGGGACCGGCTCCCCCCGACCCTCGGCCTCGGTCTGCGGGGCCTCCTCGACGATCACGTGCGCGTTGGTCCCGCTGATGCCGAACGACGACACCCCCGCCCGACGCGGCCGGCCCTCCACCCGCGGCCACTGCCGCGCCTCGGTCAGCAACTCCACCGCACCCGCCGACCAGTCCACATGCGGCGACGCCTCCTCCGCATGCAACGTCCGCGGCAACACCCCCTGCCCCAGCGCCAACACCATCTTGATCACACCCGCCACACCCGCCGCCGCCTGCGTATGCGCGATATTCGACTTCACCGACCCCAGCCACAACGGCCGCCCCTCCGGCCGTCCTTGGCCATAGGTCGCCAGCAACGCCTGCGCCTCAATCGGATCCCCCAGCGTCGTCCCCGTACCGTGTGCCTCCACCACATCCACGTCCCCGGCATCAAGGCGCGCACTGGCAAGCGCAGCGCGGATCACCCGCTGCTGCGACGGCCCATTCGGCGCCGTAAGCCCGTTGCTGGCCCCGTCCTGGTTCACCGCACTGCCGCGGATCACCGCCAGCACCTGATGCCCGTTCCGCCGGGCATCCGAGAGTCGCTCCAGCAGGATCAGCCCGGCGCCCTCGCCCCAGCCGACACCATCAGCGTCCGCCGAGAACGCCTTGCACCGCCCGTCCGGAGACAGGCCTTGCTGTCGGCTGAAGCCGACGAAGGTGCCGGGGTTGGCCAGCACAGCGACACCGCCGGCGATCGCCAGGGTGCACTCACCCTGTCGTAGCGAGTGAGCGGCCGCGTGGAGTGCGGTCAGCGACGAGGAGCACGCCGTGTCGACCGTCACCGCCGGCCCTTCGAAGCCGTATGTGTAGGCGATGCGGCCCGACAACACGCTGCCCGAACTGCCCGTCATGAAGTGGCTCTCGACGCCCGGTGGAACGTTTGGCGCTCCGCCCGCGTAGTGCCGGGTCACGTAGTCCGTCGTAATGCCGCCGATGAAGACCCCGACGGGCCTGCCCCGTAGGGACTTCGGAGGAATCCCGGCCCTTTCCAGGACTTCCCACGATGTCTCCATCAGCAGCCGCTGCTGCGGATCCATCGCCAGTGCCTCGTTGGGAGAGATTCCGAACAGTTCACCGTCGAATTCGGCGGCGTCGTAGAGGAACGCTCCCTCACGTACGTAGCTCTTGCCCTGCGCCTCCGGGTCCGGGTCGTACAGCGATTCCAGGTCCCAGCCACGGTTCGCGGGCAGGCCGGATACGGCATCGCCTTCTTCGGCGACGAGGCGCCACAGCGCCTCGGGGGAGTCTGCGCCGCCAGGGAAACGACAGGCCATGCTCACGATGGCTATGGGCTCACGCTGCGCGGTCGTCAGCTCTTGGTTCTGTTTGCGTAGACGTTCGTTCTCGATCAGTGACGCCCGCAGTGCCTCGACTACCTTTTCAGAGGATGCGGCCATCACGCGTTCGTCCCTTCCATGTCTGCGGGTGTGTTGCTCTCTCCGAGTGCGATCCGGACGAGATCGTCCACGTCCATCGAAGCGATGGACGTGCCTTCCGCTTCACCTGCGGTGGTCTCTGCCTCGCCGCCGGGTTCTGCGAGCCGCAGCAGCGTCTCCAGGACACCGGCTTCCCGGATGCGGGTGAGTGGAATCGAGGTGATGGTCCGCCAGATGGCCGCGTCGTCGGAATCGGCTCCGGTCGCGCCACGGCCTGCGCTGTCGATCTCCACGGACAGTTCGTCCAGTATGTGTCCGACCAGGGATTCGGGGCTGGGGTAGTCGAAGATGAGGGATCCCGACAGGCGCAGGCCGGTGGCGCCCTTGAGCCGGTTGCGCAGTTCCACGGCGGTGAGTGAGTCGATGCCCAGGTCCTGGAACGAGCTGTCGGGGGCGATCTCCGCGGGCGAGGCGTGTCCCAGAACAGCGGCGAGATTCCCGCGCACGATCTCCTCGACGACGCGTTTGTGGTCGGTCTCGGGCATGGCGCTCAGCCGCTGGGCGAGGGACGGTCCCTCGGCTGCGACACCCGTGTTCGCGCCACGCCGGACCGGGGTACGGACCAGTCCGCTCAGCAGCGGGGGCAGGGCGCCCGAGGCGGCTTGGGAACGCAACCCGGCCTGGTCCAACCGGATCGGCACCAGCAGCGGCCTGTCGTCGGCCAGGGAGGCGTCGAAGAACGCAAGTGCCTGTTCGTTCGGGATCGGGGCCAGACCGGAACGGGCGAACCGCTCCCGATCGTCTCCGCCGAGTCGAGCTGTCATGTCGCTGGTTTGTGCCCACAGGCCCCAGGCGAGTGAGAGGGCGGGAAGGCCTGCCGCCCTGCGGTCGTGCGCGAACGCGTCCAGGAAGGAGTTCGCCGCCGCGTAATTGCCCTGCCCCGGACTGCCCAGCACCCCCGACGCCGACGAGAACAGCACAAACCCCGCAAGGTCGAGATCGCGCGTCGCCTCATGCAGGTGCACCACCGCGTCGACCTTGGCCCGTAGCACGGCATCCAGATCCTCGCGCGTGAGGGCGGGGATCGTCGCATCCGCCAGGACACCGGCCGTATGCACCACCGCGGTGAGCGGATGCTCCGCCCCGATCCCGGCAACCAGCCCTCTGACCGCATCCCCGTCCGCCACATCACACGCTACGACGGAGACTTCCGCCCCCAACTCCTCCAGCTCACTCAGCAGTTCCTTGGCCCTTGGGGCCTCCATTCCACGGCGGCCTGCCAGCACCAGATGCCGCATTCCGTGGCCGGTCACCAGATGCCGGGCCACCAGCCCGCCCAGCGTCCCCGTGCCACCGGTGATCAGCACCGTGCCGTCCCGGTCCCACACCCGCGGCATGGTCAGGACGATCTTCCCCACATGCCGGGCCTGGCTCATCCACCGGAACGCCTCCGGTGCGCGGCGTACATCCCACGACGTCACCGGAAGCGGCGTCAGCACCCCCCGCCCGAACAGACCCACGATCTCCGTCAGGATCTCCTGGAAACGATCCAGCCCCGCGTCAACGAGATCGAACGCCTGGTAGGTGACGCCCGGGTGGTCGGCGGCGACCTGCTGCGGATCGCGGATGTCGGCCTTGCCCATCTCGATGAACCGGCCTCCCCGCGACAGCAACCGCAGCGAGGCATCCACGAACTCACCCGCCAGACTGTCCAGCACCACATCCACCCCCCGCCCCGCCGTGGCAGCCAGAAACTCCCGCTCGAACTCCACCGTCCGCGACGACGCGATCCGCCCCTCACCCAATCCCGCAAGCCGCAACGCATCCCACTTACCGGCACTCGCCGTACCGAACACCTCGGCCCCCAGATGCCGGGCCAACTGCACCGCCGCCGTCCCCACACCACCAGCCGCCGCATGCACCAGCACCGACTCCCCGGCCCGCACCCCCGCCAGATCCACCAAGCCGTAATACGCCGTCACAAACGCCACCGGAACCGACGCCGCCTGCTCGAACGACCAACCCTCAGGGACGGGTACGACAGCACGGCGATCGCAGACAGCCGTGGGCCCGAAAGCTCCCAGGAACATGCCCATCACCCGGTCTCCCGGGGCCAGGTCGGTCACCTCCGCACCGACCTCGGTGACCACTCCCGCAGCCTCACGGCCCATGGGCGTGCGCTCCGGATACATGTCCAGGGCAAGCAGCACATCACGGAAGTTCACCCCCGCCGCCCGCACCGCGATCCGCACCTCACCCGGCCCCAACGGCGCCGACAACTCCTCACACGGCAACAACGCCAGATGCTCAAGCGCCCCCGGACGCGACACGTCCAGCCGCCACGGCACCCCCACCGGAGGCACCAGCACCCCACCAGCACCCGAACCCGCCGCCACCAAACGAGCCCCCAGCACCTGACCGTCCCGCACCACCACCTGCGGCTCACCACTGGCCAGCACCGCAGGCAACACATCGGCCACGCCGGCCGCGTCCTCCACATCCACCAGAACGAACCGGCCCGGATTCTCCGTCTGCGCCGACCGCACCAGACCCCACACCCCGGCATGACCCAGATCCGGCAC
>NZ_JAAKZX010000371.1 GCF_011045025.1 Streptomyces ureilyticus | reverse complement strand
CGTTGTTCCGGCTGTTGGACAGCTGGGGTGTGGGTGTGGATTACGTGCTGGGTCATTCGGTGGGGGAGTTGGCGGCGGCGCATGTGGCGGGGGTGATGTCGCTGGAGGATGCGGGCCGTCTGGTGGCCGCGCGGGGACGGCTGATGCAGGCATTGCCTCCCGGTGGGGTGATGGTGGCGGTGCAGGCCGGTGAGGCCGAAGCCGTGCAGGCTCTGCGGGAGTGTGGGGGGCGGGTGGATGTGGCGGCGGTCAACGGGCCGCGGTCGGTGGTGTTCTCCGGCGAGGCGCAGGCGGTGGAGCGGGTGGTGGCCTGTTTCCCGGGGCGGCGTAGCCGCCGTCTGTCGGTCAGTCATGCGTTTCATTCGCCGTTGGTGGAGCCGGTGCTGGCGCAGTTCGAGGAGGTGGCTCGTCAGGTCGGTTACCGTCCGCCGCGGATTGCGGTGGTCTCGAATGTGACTGGCCGGATCGCGGGGCCGGGGGAGTTGGAGTCGGCGGAGTATTGGGTGCGGCATGTGCGGGCGGCGGTGCGGTTCGCCGACGGTATCCGCACCCTGGCCGGTGAGGGTGTGAACGTATTCCTGGAAGCCGGGCCGGGCGGGGTGCTGACCGCGATGGCCGAGGAAACCCTCGAAGAGCGCGAAGAGTCCGGCACGCCCCGGCTGGTCGTGCCGCTCCTGCGTCAGGACCGTCCCGAGCCGCAGTCCCTCACCACCGCCCTGGCGCGGGCCTACGTCCACGGCGCCGACGTCGACTGGACCGCACTGCTGCCGGGCGGGCGGCAGGTCGAGCTGCCCACGTACGCCTTCCAACGCCAGCGGTACTGGCTGGAAGAGGACCACCGGGCGGCGACAGATCCCGCAGCACTGGGATTGTCCGAGGCCGGTCACCCGCTGCTGGGCGCGGCCGTGCGCCTGGCGGACGATCAGGGTGTCGTACTGACCGGGCGGCTTTCCCTGCGCACGCACCCATGGCTGGCGGACCACGCCATCGGCGGCACGGTCCTCTTCCCGGGGACCGGGTTTGTGGAGTTGGCCGTGCGGGCCGGGGACGAGACCGGCTGCCCGCGGCTGGAGGAGCTGATGTTCGAAGCCCCGTTGGTCCTGCGCGACGAGGCTTCCGTGACGGTGCAGGTCCGGGTCGGTGCGGAGGACGAGGCGGGGCGGCGGCCGGTCAGTGTGCACTCGCAGGCCGGGCCGGACGAGGAGTGGACCCGGCACGTCAGTGGGGCGCTCAGCCAGGCCGCGGTGACCGGCCCCGTCGACCTCGGCGCCTGGCCACCTCCCGGAGCGGATCCGATCGAGCTGGGCGGTTTCTACGAGGCATACGAGCACCGCGGGTACGCCTTCGGCCCTTCCTTCCGGGGCCTGAGGGCGGCGTGGCGGCGCGGGGACGACGTCTTCGCCGAGGTGTCCTTCCCCGGGCAGGAGCAGGAGGCGGCGGAGAACTTCATCGTGCATCCGGCATTGCTCGACGCCACCCTGCACGCGGCGCTGGCCACCGCCGGTGGCCGTACCGGTGAGGGCGGCGATGACCAGGTTCGGCTGCCGTTCGCGTGGACCGGCGTGTCCCTGTTCGCCACAGGTGCGGCGAGCGTACGAGTGCGGCTGTCCACGGTCGACGCGGACGCGCTGTCCGTACACGTCACCGACACCGAAGGCCGGCCCGTGGCCTGTGCGGACGCGCTGGTCTCCCGGCCCGTATCGCCCGACCAGTTGCGGCAGGCGGCCGGGCGGAACCACGACGCACTGTTCGAGCTGGAATGGGATCCGGCGCCGGCAGTCGGCACGCCTGAGACCGGTGTCTTCTGGACTTGGTTCGGCGACGACCATGTACCGCATGCGGAGAGCCAACCCGAATACGTGGTGTTGCGCTGTATCGACGCCAGTTCCGGCGGACTCACCGAGCAGGTGCACGAGGCCACGGGTGAGGTCCTCGCGGCGCTCCAGGCCTGGCTGGCTGATGAGCCCTCTGCCGGTTCGCGCCTGGTGGTGCTGACGCGCAATGCGGTCGCGGTCGCCGGCGAGGGCGAGCGGCTGAACCTCGTGCACGCTCCCGTGTGGGGTCTGGTGCGGTCGGCGCAGACGGAGCATCCGGGCCGGTTCGTTCTCGTCGATGTCGGTGAGGGGGATGACTGGGAGGCGGTGCTGCCTGCGGCGTTGGCCGCGGGTGAGCCGCAGGTGGTGGTGCGGGACGGGCGGGTGTGGGTGCCGCGTCTTGCCCGGGTGACGGCCACGGAGGAGCCGGCCGTGCCCCCGGTCTGGGATGCCGAGGGGACGGTGTTGATCACCGGGGGGACCGGGGCGTTGGGTGGTCTGCTGGCCTGTCATCTGGTGGAGAAGTACGGGGTGCGCCATCTGCTCCTGGTGAGTAGGAGCGGCGACCGGGCAGCGGGGGCGTCCGAACTGCGCGAGCACTTGGAGAAGAGCGGGGCCGACGTCTCGGTCGTGGCATGTGACGCCGCCGATCGGGAAGCGGTCTTCGAACTGGTGGCGAAGATCCCGGAAGAGCACCCGCTCACAGCCGTCGTGCATGCGGCGGGCGTCGTGGACGACGCCGTGATCGGTTCGCTCACCCGGCAGCGGCTGGAGGCGGTGCTGCGGGCCAAGGCGGACGCGGCTGTGAATCTGCACGAGGCGACCCGCGCCCTCGACCTGACCGACTTCATCCTCTTCTCCTCCGCCGCCGGTGTCTTCGGCAACGCGGGCCAGGGCAACTACGCCGCCGCCAACACCTTCCTGGACGCCCTCGCGCAGCACCGCCGGTCCGAGGGACTGCCGGGCGTATCGCTCGCCTGGGGCCTGTGGGCTCAGAACGGAGGCATGACGGGGCAGATGGCCGACGAGGACCTGGCCAGAATCTCCCGCCGTGGTCTGGAACCGATCACGTCCGAACAGGGACTTACCCTGTTCGATCAGGCCCTCCGCACGGACCGGGCACAGCTGCTGCCTCTGGGGTTGAACTCGGACGTGCTGCGAGCGCGGGCAGGCTCAGGGACCCTGCCCGCCCTCCTGCGCACGCTGGTCCCCGCCCCCGTCCCCGGCATGCGGACGGCTGGCCATCCCGGCAGCGTCACCGACGGGCCGTGGTCCCTGGCACGCCGGCTCGAGAACCTGTCCGGGCCGGAGCAGGAACGCCTGGTGCTGGACCTGGTCCGTGGCCATGTGGCGGCGGTACTGGGACACGCGTCGCCCCACAGCGTCAAGCCGGAACAGGCATTCGACGACCTCGGCTTCGATTCGCTGACAGCGGTGGAACTGCGCAACCGGCTCGGCGCCGCCACCGGGCTGAGCCTCCCCTCAACCCTCGTCTTCGATCACCCGTCCCCGCTCGCGCTCACCGCGTACCTGCGGACCGAGATCAACCCGCCACACATCGACGACACAACACGGGTGCTGGCCGAGCTGGACCGGTTCGAGACCGCCCTGTTCGCCATGGACCCGGACGACGACGCCACTCTGCGGATCACCAGCCGGCTTCAGACGGTGATGGCCAAGTGGGACCGGCTGCGACGACCCGACGACACGGAAAAGCGCGCGGAGAAGCGCGCGGTGAGCCATCGGCTGGAAAACGCGACGGCGGAAGAGGTCCTCGACTTCATCGACCGCAGCCTCGGCAAGAAGGGGGACAGCTAGACATGACTAGTGACGAGAAGCTGGTCGAGTACCTCAAGTGGGTCACCGCTGATCTTCATGAGACCCGGGAACGGCTCATGGAGCTCGAGTCCGGCAGCCACGAGCCCATCGCGATCATCGCGATGAGTTGCCGTTACCCCCGTGGTGTCAGCTCCCCCGAGGATCTGTGGGAGCTTGTCGCATCCGGCACGGACGCCGTAGGCCGCTTCCCCGAAAACCGGGGCTGGGACGTCGAAGGGCTGTACGACCCGGACCCGGACCAGCGAGGAAAATCCTCCACGCGCGAGGGCGGCTTCCTCTACGACGCCGATGAGTTCGACGCCGCGTTCTTCGGCATCAGCCCACGCGAGGCGACCGCGATCGACCCGCAGCAGCGGCTGCTGCTGGAGACCTCCTGGGAGCTCTTCGAACGGGCGGGCATCGCTCCCGACTCGCTGCGCGGCACGCGAACAGGCGTCTTCGCGGGCGTGTCGTACGACGACTACGGCATGCGGACGACCCCCAGGTCCGGAGACTACGAAGGTCTGCTCGGCATCGGCAGCGCGAGCAGCGTCGCCTCCGGCCGCATCGCCTACACCTTCGGCCTCGAGGGACCGGCCGTGACGGTGGACACGGCATGCTCGTCGTCCCTCGTGGCGCTCCACCTCGCCTGCCAGTCCCTGCGCAGCGACGAGAGCACGATGGCACTCGCAGGGGGAGTCGCCCTGATGGCCTCACCTTCGACCTTCGTCGAGTTCAGCCGGCAGCGGGTGTTGTCCCCGGGCGGGCGGTGCAAGGCGTTCTCGGCGGACGCTGATGGTGTCGGCTGGGGCGAGGGCGCCGGGCTGATCCTGCTGGAGCGACTCTCGGATGCCCGGCGGAACGGGCATCAGGTGCTGGCGGTGATCCGC
>NZ_JAAKZX010000370.1 GCF_011045025.1 Streptomyces ureilyticus | reverse complement strand
GAAGCCATGATCCACATCGCCTCGGTCGACAACCTCGCCAGGCGCATAACGGACGAGACCACCCCCACCTGGCGAGGAACTTACTAGGGCATCAAGGGCAATCTGCCTACCTCAAACGCCCTCTGAGTGCCCCTCGAACGGCTCAGCGGTGCTGCGCCGTAGGAGGCGAGGGCGGATGAGCGATGTGACTGTGGTGGAAGGCATGGCGTGCACACGGAGACGAGGAGGCGCGATGTCGGAGGGATTGGCCGGGAGCGGCATGCCGTGCGCTGCCACGGGGGGTGGCGCGGAAGGGCCGTCGGACGGGTCCCCATGCGACTTCGAGCAGTTGAGCGCCGTCGCCGACGCCGTCCTGTATGAGGGCTACCTCCTCTATCCCTACCGTCGGTCTTCGGAAAAGAACCGCGTCCGGTGGCAGTTCGGGGTGCTTTTCCCCCGGGACTGGGTTGAGTCGGAGGGCCCCGTCGTCCCGGGTGTGTCCGGCTCCGCCGACTCCTGGTACCAGCAGACCGAGTGCCTGCTGCGGATCCGCCGGCCCGGCGCGTCCGTACGGGTGCGAATTCGGTACCTGCAGATGCAGCGCAAGCAGGTGCAGGAAACCGGCCGGGACGGTGGCCACAGCGCCGTCGAGTCGTTGCGGACCGACAACGGCACGGTGCATCTGACCTTCGACGAGGCGGTGCCGCGCGAAGTCGATGTCGCGGTCTGCCTGGACGACCTTTTTCAGGGTGAACGCACCGTTTCCGTGGGAGCGGCGGCCGGGGTGGACATCGAGCCACTGCCGGGTCACGCCGGTCGGGTGGTGCGGCGCCGGGAGGAGCTTCGGGCGAGCACCACTGTCGCCGCCGAGCGGCTCTCGCCGGACCTCTGCCGACTCCGGGTACGCACCACGAACACGGGTTCTGTGCCGGATTCGAGGACCCCACGCGACGAGGCGCTGCGCCGTGCGCTCATCGCCACCCATACCCTCGTCGGCGGTGAGGGCGTGGAGTTCGTCTCGCTGATCGATCCGCCCGCGGACCTGACTGCACACGTGGGCAGGTGCCGGAACGAATTCACCTTCCCCGTCCTTGGCGGTGGGCCCCCTACCGCCCCAGCCTTCTCCCGCAGCCCGCAGGGCGGCGGCACCGGACACGTTCTGCTGTCTTCACCGATCATCCTGCCCGACCACCCGCAGGTGGCTCCGGAGAGCCCGGGGGATCTGCACGACGCAGCGGAGATCGACGAGATCCTCACCCTGCGCACGATGCTGCTGACCGACGAGGAGAAGCGCGAGGCACGCGCCACCGACCTGCGGGCCGCCGCGATCCTCGACCGGGTCGAGACCATGCCCCCGGAGGTCTTCGCACGGCTGCACGGTGCCGTCCGCTCCCTGGCACCGGTCACCCCCACCACAGCCGCTCCCGCTCCCGAGCGACCCGCATGGTGGCAGGAGGGCGCCGACGACGGTTTCTCCCCGTCCACCGACACGGTCCTCGTCGACGGCGTGCCCCTCGGCGGTGGCAGCCGCGTCCGGCTTCGACCACGGGGACGGGGCGCCGACGCCCAGGACATGTTCCTGGCCGGACGGACCGCCGAGGTGGCCGCAGTTTTCCACGACGTCGACGGCAGCGTGCACCTCGCCGTCACCCTCGACGACGATCCTGCGTCCGAACTGCACACCTGGTATGGCCGCTTCCACTACTTCCGGCCCGACGAGCTCGAACCGCTCGAGCCCGCTGAATTCCCGGACGAGCCGGCGTCACCGGCTCCCGCCGCACCCCGGGCGCGGCACACGACCGACTCCGAGACCCCCCTGCAGCGGAGGCCGATGACATGACAACGCAGAGCAGTACCGCAGAAGTCAGCAAGGAACCCAGTCGCGCCGAGGAGCGGCAGGGTATCGACGAGATCCACATCCTCTGGATCTCCGAGGGCATGAGCTGCGACGGCGACACCGTCTCTCTCACCGCCGCCGGCCAGCCCTCCATCGAGGATCTGGTGCTCGGTCTGATCCCGGGCCTGCCGAAGGTGAACCTGGTCAACAAGGTGCTCTCACCGAGCCTGGGCGGCGAGGACTTCCTCGCTCCTTACCGGGCGGCGGTGCGCGGCGAGCTGGCGACCCCGTTCATCCTCGTCATCGAGGGCTCGATCCCCAACCAGAACATCATCGAGGGCGACGGCTACTGGACATCCTTCGGCAATGACCCGGAGACCGGTGAACCGCAGACCCTGAACTGGTGGATCGACCAACTGGCCCCCAAGGCCTGGGCGGTGGTGGCCGCCGGCACCTGCGCCACTTTCGGCGGCATCCACGCCATGGCCGGCAACCCGACCGGCTGCATGGGCCTTGCCGACTACCTGGGCTGGGACTACACCTCCCAGGGCGGGCTGCCGGTCGTCAACGTACCCGGCTGCCCGATCCAGCCCGAGAACTTCATGGAGACCCTGATCTGGGTCCTCTACCACGCGGCCGGTTCCGCACCCCCGCCACCGCTGGACCACATGCTGCGCCCGCAGTGGCTGTTCGGGAAGACGGTGCACGAGGGCTGCGACCGCGGCTCGTACTACGAGCAGGCCAGCTTCGCCAAGGACTACAACTCGCCCAAGTGCCTGGTCAAGACGGGTTGTTGGGGTCCTGTCGTCAACTGCAACGTGCCCAAGCGCGGCTGGATGGCCGGCATCGGCGGCTGCCCGAACGTCGGCGGTATCTGCATCGGGTGCACGATGCCCGGCTTCCCTGACGCGTTCATGCCGTTCATGGACGAGCCTCCCGGCGGCACGCTGTCCTCGCTGGCCATCAAGCCGTACGGGGCCGTCGTCCGCCGCCTTCGCGGCATGACGAACGAACTGGTCAACCACGAGCCCAAGTGGCGCCACAACAAGCGGAAGCTGACCAGCGGCTACGACCCGCGCTGGCGGCCCTGATCCCGCGCGCCACCCACCCCGCACCCACCCACGGAACACCGACAGCGAGGGGCAGTACCGCAGATGACCACAACCGAGGCCCGGCCCACGGGGCGCAAGCCGCCAGAGCTCGTGGACATGTCCTGGGATCCGATCACCCGGATCATCGGGAACCTGGGCATCTACACGAAGATCGACTTCGCGAACCGGGAAGTCGTGGAATGCCACAGCACCTCGTCGCTGTTCCGCGGCTACTCGGTGTTCATGAAGGGCAAGGATCCGCGTGACGCGGGCTTCATCACGTCCCGGATCTGCGGCATCTGCGGCGACAACCACACCACCTGTTCCGACTACGCCCAGCAGATGGCCTACGGCGTCAAGCCGCCCCCGCTGGCCGACTACATCGTCAACCTCGGCGAAGCGGCCGAGTACATGTTCGACCACACGATCTTCCAGGACAACCTGGTGTTCGTGGACTTCTGCGAGGCGATGGTCAAGGCCACCAACCCCGGTGTGCTGGCCCGCGCCGAACGCACCGCAGCGCCCCACGGGGACATCCACGGCTACCGGACGATCGCCGACATCATGCGGGCGTTCAACCCCTTCGAGGGCGAGGTCTACAAGGAGGCCCTGAAGGTCAGCCGGGTCACCCGCGAGATGTTCTGCCTGATGGAGGGGCGGCACGTCCACCCGTCCACCCTGTATCCCGGTGGCGTCGGCACGATGCCGCAGCCGACCACCTTCACCGACTACCTCAGCCGGCTCATGCGGGTCATCGACTTCGTCAAGAAGGCCGTCGCCATGAACGACGACGTCTTCGACTTCTTCTACGAGGCGCTGCCCGGCTACGAGGAGGTCGGCCGCCGCCGCATCCTGCTGGGCTGCTGGGGCGCCTTCCAGGACCCCACGAGCGTCGACTACCGGTACGAGACGATGAACACCTGGGGCAAGGACATGTACGTCACCCCCGGCATCATCGTCGACGGCGAGCTGGTCACCAACAACCTCGTCGACATCAACCTCGGCCTGCGGATCCTGCTCGGCAGCTCGTACTACGAGGACTGGGTCAACGAACAGCCCTTCGTCACCCACGACCCGCTCGGCAACCCCGTCGACATGCGCCACCCGTGGAACCAGACGACCGTCCCGGTGCCGCAGAAGCGCAACTTCGACGAAAAGTACAGCTGGGTGATGAGTCCACGCTGGTACGACAAGAAAACCGATCAGCACCTCGCCCTCGACACCGGCGGCGGCCCGCTCGCCCGGCTCTGGTCGACCGCCCTGAACGGACTGGTCGACACCCCGTACGTCAAGGCCACCGGCCACAGCGTGCGCATCTCGCTGCCCAAGGGCGAGTCGCTGCCGGAGACGACCCTGGAGTGGCGCATCCCCCAGTGGAGCAACACCATCGAACGCGACCGCGCCCGGCCGTACTTCATCGCCTACGCGGCCGCCATGGCCCTGCAGTTCGTGGAAGAGGCCATGGGGCTCGTGCGGGCCGGCGAGACCAAAGTGTTCGAGAACTACGAGGTGCCCGACGAGGCGATCGGCTGCGGCTTCCACGAGGCCGTGCGCGGTGTCCTCTCCCACCACCTGGTGATCAAGGACAAGAAGATCGCCAACTACCACCCATACCCTGTCTCTTATACACA
>NZ_JAAKZX010000036.1 GCF_011045025.1 Streptomyces ureilyticus | reverse complement strand
AGAGACAGCCCCTTCCCGAAACTGCGGGCTTCGCCCCCAGCCCCCATCGGGAGAGCCGACGCCGGTACGGCTGCCGCCTGAAGGCAACACAGCGGGACGGCACCTGGCATAGGTGCCGCCCCGCCGTACGTGGCGTGCGCTACGCGGTCAGCTTGGCCAGGGCCGCGTCGATGCGGGTCAATGTTTTCTCCTTGCCCAGGACTTCCAGGGACTCGAAGAGGGGGAGGCCTACCGTGCGGCCGGTGACGGCTACGCGGACGGGGGCCTGGGCCTTGCCGAGTTTGAGGCCGTGCTCCTCGCCGGCCGCGAGGACGGCGGCCTTGAGCGGCTCCGGACTCGTCCAGTCCGCGGATTCCAGCTTCGCGCGGGCCGTGCGCAGGAGCGCGTCCGAGCCCTCCTTCATCGCCTTGTTCCAGGAGGCCTCGTCCTCGACGGGCTCGTTCAGGAACAGGAAGTCCACGTTCTGCGTGATGTCGGACAGGACCGTCAGGCGGGTCTGGGCGTGCGGGGCGATCGCCTCCCACTTGGCCTGGTCGAAGTCCTCCGGCGCCCAGGGCGCGTGCGGGGCCTTCAGCCACGGTCCGCAGGCCTCGACGAACGCCTTCACGTCCAGCCGCCTGATGTGATCGGCGTTGATCGCCTCGCACTTCTTCAGGTCGAAGCGGGCCGGGTTCGGGACGACGTCCTTGATGTCGAAGGCCGCGACCATCTCGTCGATCGAGAAGACGTCCTGGTCGGCGGAGAGCGACCAGCCCAGCAGGGAGAGGTAGTTGAGCAGGCCCTCCGGGAGGAAACCGCGCTCCCTGTAGAGGTTCAGCGAGGACTGCGGGTCGCGCTTGGAGAGCTTCTTGTTGCCCTCGCCCATCACGTACGGCAGGTGCCCGAAGGCCGGCACGGACTTGGCGATGCCCAGTTCGATCAGTGCCTTGCAGAGGGCGATCTGGCGCGGGGTGGAGGACAGCAGGTCCTCGCCGCGCAGGATGTGTGTGATCTCCATGAGGGCGTCGTCGACGGGGTTCACGAGCGTGTAGAGGGGCGCCCCGTTGGCTCGTACGATCCCGTAGTCCGGAACGTTCTCCGGGGTGAACGTCAGCTCGCCGCGGACCAGGTCCGTGAAGGTGATCGCCTCGTCCGGCATGCGGAAGCGGACGATGGGCTCGCGGTCCTCGGTCTTGTACCCGGCGATCTGCTCGTCGGTGAGCGCGCGGCAGTGGCCGTCGTAGCCGGAGGGCTTGCCGGCAGCGCGGGCGGCCTCGCGGCGGGCGTCCAATTCGGCCGTGGAGCAGTAGCAGTAGTACGCGTGGCCGGCGTCGAGGAGCTTGCGGGCGACGTCCTTGTAGATGTCCATGCGCTGCGACTGGCGGTACGGGGCGTGCGGGCCGCCGCCCGCGCCGGAGGCGCTGTCGAATGCGGCGGGGCCTTCGTCCCAGTCGAAGCCGAGCCAGCGCATGGAGTCCAGCAGCTGCTCGTAGGACTCCTCGGAGTCGCGGGCCGCGTCGGTGTCCTCGATACGGAACACGAAGGTGCCGCCTGTGTGACGGGCGTATGCCCAGTTGAACAGGGCGGTGCGGACCAGGCCCACATGGGGGTTGCCGGTCGGCGAGGGACAGAAACGTACGCGGACGTTCGCGTTAGCCACGCTTGATCACCTTGTTGGTGAGAGTGCCGATGCCTTCGATGGTGACGGCGACCTCGTCGCCGACGTTGAGGGGGCCGACCCCTGCGGGGGTGCCCGTGAGGATCACGTCGCCGGGGAGCAGCGTCATGGCCTCCGTGATGTTCACGATCAGATCCTCGATGGGGTGGATCATCTCGCTCGTACGGCCCAGTTGGCGCTGCCCGCCGTTGACCGTGCACTGGATCGTCAGGTCGGAGGGGTCGAGATCCGTCTCCACCCAGGGGCCGAGCGGGCAGGAGGAGTCGAAGCCCTTGGCCCTAGCCCATTGCTTCTCGCGCTTCTGGACGTCGCGTGCGGTGACGTCGTTGGCACAGGTGTAGCCGAGGATGACGTCCTTGACGCGCTCGCGCGGGACCTCGCGGCACATGCGGCCGATGACCACGGCCAGCTCGGCCTCGTGGTGCAACTCCTGGGAGAAGGAGGGGTACGCGATCTCGTCGCCGGGGCCGATCACCGAGGTGGACGGCTTGAAGAAGGCGAACGGGGCGTCGGGCACCTCGTTGCCGAGTTCCTTCGCGTGCTCCGCGTAGTTGCGGCCGAAGGCCACGACCTTGTTCGGGAGCACCGGCGGGAGCAGCCTGACCTTGCTCAGCGGCAGCTTCGTACCGGAGAGTTCGAAGTCCGTGAAGGGGATGCCCTTGATGATGTCGAGGACGAGCCCGTCGGTCGATCCAGGAGGGCTCTCGCCCTCGACCGCGCCGAACGCGACGTTTCCGTCGATGGAGAACCTGGCGATGCGCACGGGAACCTTGCGCCCCTCTACTGAGCCGGCCGGAGTATGACGCTCCAGGCTAACGCGGGGAAGGGGTGTCACCTCACGCGATTACGCGAGGCCCGTCGGGCTCGTCCTCGACTCTGAGTCCTGCCGCGGCCTACTGCTCGGCGCCCGCGCCCACCGGGACGTCCACCAGGATGGTGCGGCGCGGGTTGGCGGTCTGGGCGGGGAGCTCGACGGCGTGCTCCTGCTGTTCCCGCCAGTCCGGTGTCTGCAGTTCGTCGGCGTCTTCGAGATGCGCCAGCGTGGTGCGTCGCGGATTGGCTATGTTCTGGAACATCAGCGTCTTCATGTGCGGTGTTTGACCCCGTCGTACGGGCGCCTGCGCGGCCAACGGCCGTCGCACAAGCGCGTGTTGTCGGATTTGCTGTACCTGTAAAGCCTCAGGCTAAACGTCCGGTTCCCGGGGAAAGTTGTGAAGACCCCATGATCGCCGTGTGAGTTTCCTCACGAACCGCCCGTCAAAACGGTCAATTCGCGCCGACCTTGCACGCTGACAAAGCGGGCATTTCCCACCTGAAGCCATCATTCCGCTGCTGATCATGGCGACTGGGACACGCCTCGCGCACGCGCGGATCGCCCGATTGTGCCCGTTATGCGGGGGATCACTTTCTACGACCCGTAACTCGCCCCTCACAAGGGGTCACGTTGGTCACAGCATGACCCATGGGCCTTGTTGGAGATCCGGCACTGTGCTGGAATTCCACGAACCGCCGCGGGATCGAACCGGCGCACAGGGGGCGCAACGCAGCGCCGCATGGCGGCGGGATAGGGGGAGCAGCGCCGGTCACCGAAGACCGACAAAAGGCGCATTGCGCCGGTACGACGCCGACACCGTCCCACCGTTCTGCGGAGGGGCGCCTGGTCCAGAGGTTGCGACGCTAGTGCAGGGACGTTTCAAGAGGGATGGCAGCGCTTCGGCGGAGCCGGAGCCGCACGGCGGGACCGACCGCGGTTCGTCGCCCCAGCACGCCCAGAGCCAAGGACCGGCACAGACCGGCGACACCGGTGATCGCGGCTCCCGCCCCGGCCCGGGAGGCCCGTCGGGCGGACCCGCGGCCTCGGCGCCCGCCGCCCCGGCGGCGAAGCCGAAGAGCCCGAGCGGCCCCGGCGCCCGAATAGCGCTGCGCAACTGGCGTATCTCCACGCGCCTGGTCTCGCTGCTCGCGCTCCCCGTGGTCGCCGCGACCTCGCTCGGTGCGCTGCGTATCAGCGACTCCATGGACGACATCCAGCAGCTCGACAACATGAGGCTGCTGACCGACATGACCAAGGAGGCGACCGAGCTCGCCGTCGCGCTCCAGGAGGAGCGCGACAAGTCGGCCGGACCGCTCTCGCACGGCGCGGACGGGTCCGAGCCCACGGTCAAGGGCCTGCGCGACAAGACGGACCGCGCGCGTGCCGCCTTCATGGAGGGCTCGCGCGAGATCGACGACGCGAGCAGCGACGAGACCCTCGACGGCGTCCGCGACAACGTCGTCTCCATCGTCTCCGAGCTGAGCAAGATCAAGAACATCCGCAACGTCGCCTACACGGACAACGAGAACTCCTCCCAGACGGTCGAGGCGTACCACCGGCTCATCGATCGGCTGCTGGGCCTTTCGCAGGACATGGCGCAGGCGACCAGCAACCCGGAGATGATCCAGCGCACGCGCGCCCTGGCGGCCTTCTCCTCCGCCAAGGAGTACGCGTCCATCCAGCGTGCCGTCATCGCCGCGGCGCTGCCCGCGACCGACAAGACGGTCGGCGAGCTCTCGGAGAACGACCGGCAGTACGCGGCCTCCGCGCTGGACAACCAGAAGTCCGAACTCTCCGGCTTCGCCAGCATCTACGACGGCAACGCGCAGGCCCTGATGAGGCCGATCGACGAGGGCAGCCCGACCATCGAGGAAGCCGACAACTACGCGCAGCGCGTGCTCGGCCGGGAGGACGGCCTGGAGCAGCGCGAGAAGCGCTCGTACCTGGACTGGATCGACGCCGACTCGGCCAAGATCCAGGAAATGTCCAAGATCGAGCTCACGCTTCTCAACCAGATGGAGCAGAAGGCCCGTGAGCTGCGCAACGACTCCGAGCAGGAAGCGATCATCTCCGGTGCGCTGATCCTGCTCGTGCTCGGTGTCTCGCTCGTCGGCGCCTTCGTTGTGGCCCGGTCCATGATCCGCTCGCTGCGCAGGCTCCAGGACACCGCGACCAAGGTCGCCCAGGACCGGCTGCCCGAGCTGGTCAAGCAGCTGTCCGAGTCCGACCCGCAGGACGTCGACACCTCCGTGCAGTCGGTCGGTGTGCACTCCAAGGACGAGATCGGCCAGGTGGCCGCGGCCTTCGACGACGTGCACCGCGAGGCCGTACGACTGGCCGCCGAGCAGGCCCTGCTGCGGGGCAACGTCAACGCGATGTTCACCAACCTCTCGCGGCGCTCCCAGGGCCTCATCCAGCGTCAGCTGTCGCTGATCTCCGAGCTGGAGTCCCGCGAGGCCGACCCGGACCAGCTGTCCTCGCTGTTCAAGCTCGACCACCTCGCGACCCGCATGCGCCGTAACGGTGAGAACCTCCTCGTTCTCGCCGGTGAAGAGCCCGGCCGCCGCTGGACCCGCCCGGTCCCGCTGGTCGACGTGCTCCGTGCCGCCGCCTCCGAGGTGGAGCAGTACGAGCGGATCGAGCTGTCCTCGGTCCCGGCGACCGAGGTCGCGGGCCGCGTGGTCAACGACCTTGTGCACCTGCTCGCCGAGCTGCTGGAGAACGCCACCTCGTTCTCCTCGCCGCAGACCAAGGTCAAGGTCACCGGTCACGCGCTGCCCGACGGCCGCGTACTGATCGAGATCCACGACACCGGTATCGGTCTCTCCCCCGAGGACCTCGCAGCGATCAACGAGCGGCTCGCCTCGCCGCCCACCGTGGACGTCTCGGTGTCGCGCCGCATGGGTCTGTTCGTGGTCGGCCGGCTTTCGCAGCGACACGGCATCCGCATTCAGCTGCGGCCGTCCGACTCCGGTGGTACGACCGCGCTGGTCATGCTCCCCGTCGATGTCGCCCAGGGCGGCAAGAAGGCACCGGGCAAGCCGGGCCAGGGCGCGGGTGCCGGCGGTCCGGCCGCCGCGCAGGCCGCTGCCGGTGTGGCGGCGGCTCGTCGTGGTGGTGCCGGTAGCGGTCCCGCGCTCGGCGGCGGTGCGGGTGCGCCGGGTGGCCCCGGGCGCCTGAACTCCGGGCCGCAGCGCGGGCAGGTCGGTGCGGGCTCGGGTCCGCGTCCCGCGCTGCCCGGCAGCGACTCGGGCGGCCGTCCGGGCGGGCCGGGCGGCTCGCGTGGACCGCAGCCGCCCATGCCGCCCGCGCCCCCGCAGGGCAGGCCGGCTCCGGCCGGTGCCGCGCCGGGTGCGCCGCAGGGTCTTCAGGCCGCCGGTACGGGTGCTCCGCAGGGCTTCGACGGTTTCGCCGACAGTGGCCGCCAGGAGGGGTTCGGCGGCCGTGGTCCCGTACCGCCGCAGCGGCGCCCCGAGGGCAACAACGCCGATCAGGGCCGTCATCCCGGGCAGCCGCAGCTGCCGCCGCCCGGTGGTCCTCGGGCCGAGCTGCCCGGGGGCAACCCCCAGCCGCGCGTGAGCAGTTGGAGCGACGAGCCGGGCCGGCGCGACTCGATGGACGCCCCGCGCGGCCACGAGGAGCCGGACGCGACCTCGCGCATGCCGCGCGTGGACGACCGTCAGGGTCCGGGCTCGACCGAGGAGATCCCCCGGATCGACGACCGTCAGGGTCCGAACTCCACGGGTGAGTACCCCCGGCCGGACTTCGACGCCCCGCGTCCCGGTTCCGGAGGCGGTCCCGCCGACTTCGACATCCCGCGTCCCGGCCAGGGCACCGGGCAGTTCGTGCGCCCGGATGTGTTCGGCCCGCCGAATCCTTCCGCCCGGCAGAACCCGTCCTCGACCGGCCAGTTCGCCAGGCCCGGCCAGGACGGCCGCCAGGACCAGCCCGCGAACGGGCGGACCCCGGCGTCCGGCTACAACGGTTCCGCCCCGGAGCGGGACGACCGCGGCGAGCGCCAGGGCGGTGGCGACACCGGCCAGTTCGAGCGCCCCGGAACCAACGGGACGAACGCGAACGGTACGAACGGCAACCGGCGCCCCCAGCGCCCGCAGCCGCGTCGGCGCCCCTCGCTCCCCCCGCAGCCGTCGCATGCCCCACGGGCGCAGGAGCCCGAGGGCCTGCCCCCGGCGTCGGGCCCCGGCGACGGACGTACACCGCTGTACGACACCCTGGAAACCAACTGGTTCCACCAGGCCCAGGAGGCCCAGGGGCAGGACCAGGGCCGGAGCAACGGCTCCCGGACCGAGTCGGCGTCCTCGGCGTCCGCCATGGACACCCCGCCGCCGCCCAACCGGGCTCCCGCGGCCCCGCAGCGCCCGGCGCCGGAGCCGGCTCCGGCCGTCACGTCGTCCTGGCGTGCCTCTCCCAATGATGAACTCGGCCGCCAGGCCGAGAAGGTGCGTCAGCCCACCGCGGGTGGCGTGACCGTCTCGGGCCTGCCGCGCCGGGTGCCCCGCGCGAACCTCGTCGCGGGCACGGCTCAGCAGCAACAGCACCAAAGCGGTCCGCAGGTCTCGCGTGCGCCCGATGACGTACGCGGCCGGCTGACCAATCTCCGTCGGGGCATCCAGCAGGGTCGCCAGGCCGGTTCGGGCCAGACCGGCAGCTTCCCCAGCCCCACTCACCAGCAGGAGCGTTAGTTGAGCCAGATGAGCCAGGCGGCACAGAATCTCAACTGGTTGATCACCAACTTCGTTGACAACACCCCCGGGGTGTCCCACACCGTCGTCGTCTCCGCCGACGGACTCCTTCTGGCGTTGTCGGAGGGCTTCCCGCGCGACCGCGCGGACCAGCTCGCTGCCGTCGCCTCCGGACTGACCTCGCTCACCGCCGGCGCCTCCCGGATCTTCGAGGGCGGCACGGTGGCGCAGACGGTGGTCGAGATGGAGCGCGGCTTCCTGTTCCTGATGTCCATTTCCGACGGCTCGTCGCTCGCGGTCCTGTCCCACCCGGACTGCGACATCGGTCTCGTCGGATACGAGATGGCCCTGCTCGTCGACCGTGCGGGCGCCGTATTGACGCCCGATCTGCGGGCCGAACTGCAAGGCAGCCTGTTGCACTAGTTCCCCCCACGCACAAGGCAAGACCCACCGTCAGGCCGCCTGCTCCCCCACCGGCCCTCATCGACGGCACGAATGACCGACTTGCTGTCCCGCCCGGAGGACTCATGACCCCGCCCACCGCCTCTCACGATCCGTACGCAGAGCCGTACGGGGACGAGGGCGACCAGCCGCTGGTACGTCCGTATGCGATGACCGGCGGCCGGACCCGGCCGCGCTACCAGCTCGCCATAGAGGCACTGATCAGCACCACGGCCGACCCGGCGCAGCTGATGGGGCTGCTCCCCGAGCACCAGCGCATCTGCCACCTCTGCCGTGAGGTGAAGTCTGTTGCCGAAGTCTCGGCACTCCTGTCCATGCCCCTGGGCGTGGCACGGATTCTCGTCGCGGACCTCGCTGAGGCCGGACTCGTCGCCATCCACCAGCCCGGTGGCGACGAGAACGCCGGCGGCCAGCCGGACGTGACACTGCTCGAAAGGGTGCTCAGTGGACTTCGCAAGCTCTGACGGAGGCCGGGCGACCACCTCCGCGAAGATCGTGGTGGCGGGTGGCTTCGGCGTGGGCAAGACCACGTTCGTCGGGGCCGTCTCGGAGATCAACCCGCTGCGTACCGAGGCCGTCATGACGTCCGCGTCCGCGGGCATCGACGACCTCACCCACACCGGAGACAAGACCACCACGACGGTGGCCATGGACTTCGGCCGTATCACCCTGGACCAGGACCTGATCCTGTACCTCTTCGGTACGCCCGGCCAGGACCGCTTCTGGTTCATGTGGGACGACCTGGTACGCGGCGCCATCGGCGCGGTCGTCCTGGTCGACACCCGCCGTCTCGCCGACTGCTTCCCGGCGGTCGACTACTTCGAGAACAGCGGACTGCCCTTCGTGATCGCCCTCAACGGCTTCGACGGGCACCAGCCGTACACCCCCGACGAAGTCAGGGAGGCCTTGCAGATCGGGCCAGATTCCCCCATCATCACGACGGACGCCCGGCACCGGGCTGATGCCAAGAGTGCGCTGATCACGCTGGTCGAGCACGCGCTCATGGCGCGTCTTCGGTAGCACCGAAATCAGCCATGCCATACGGCAGTTGTCGTAGAAGCCTTGGAGCCGGCTGTGTCCTTTGACACGGCCGGCCAGGCTGTTCATAACGTTTCGACAGAGAAATTGAGTGGCATCGACACGCGTCGCGGTCGCACGGTGCCGCTGTGCTCATATCAGCCCCGTCTTTTGGCGGGGCTCGCTCTTTATGACCGTTTTATCTGGGCCTTACGAAGCCCGGAATCCTCGGTTCCGAGTGTTTGGACGAGCACAGCCTGACGTGCTGGAATGCCTGAACTGCCCGGTAGGTAGCCCAGGGCTGGAAGACACACGCGGCACAACGTTGGTGCCGACGCCGAGAGGTTGTTGGTCGAGTGAGGCGAAGCAAGAACGGTCCCGAGCCGTCGGCGCGGGGCAACTTCACCCCGCCGCCGCGCGGAGCGGCACCCGCACCCGTGCCCCGGAAGACGGAGCCGACGGCGCCACCCGCGTCCAGCGGCAGCCGGCTGTCTCCGCGTAACTGGCGCGTACCGACCAGACTGAATGCCATCCTGCTCATACCCGTGCTGGTCGGCCTGGTCATGGGCGGCTTCAACGTGAAGAACTCGATCGACACCTGGAACGAGGCCCAGGACGCCGAGAAGATCGCGCAGATCGTGGCCTCCGCCTCGGAGTATGCGGCGGCCCTGCTGAACGAGCGCGACCTCTCCGCGGAGCCGCGCCTCAAGGAGAACCCGTCCGCCGAGGACGAGAAGATCGTCGACCAGGTCCGCGCCACCACCGACGAGAAGGCCGACGCCTTCCACGAGTCCGTCGAGGGCATGCCCTCCGGATATGGCCTGGAGCGCCGCCTCCGCCTCGTGGAGGAGGCCGAGCCGGCGCTCGCGAACATGCGCAAGAACGCGTACAAAACCTCGCAGGACCCGGTGAAGACCGAAGAAGACTACGTCGACATCGAGCACCTTCTGCTGGAGTTCACCAACGAGCTGGGTCTCGGCACCGGCAACATCACCAGCTACGGCCGCACCGTGTACGCGGTCGCGCTGGCCAAGGGCGCCGCCTCGCTGCAGCGCTCGATCGGTATGCACCTGCTCGTCAGGCCCAGCGAGGACGAGGCCACGTACAACCGGCAGCGCGTCGCGTTCACCTCCTACGCCTACCTCGAGGGCATCGCCGTCCAGGAGTACATCTCCGGCGGTACGGCGCAGGACGCCCAGAAGCTCAAAACGGTCATGGCGCAGAAGACCCAGGAGGGCCAGCAGCAGGTCGCCGAGGCCGAGCGGCAGGCCGAGGCCGCAGGCCGCGAGTTCGTGGCCCCGCCCGCGCTGGACAAGATGGTCCAGGGCGTCGCCGCCCAGAGCCCCGACGAACTGAGGACACAGGGCATCACCCCGGCGACCTGGATGGGCGCGTCCACCGCCAAGTTCGACGGCTACGACGAGATCGAGGCCGACCTCATCGACTCGGCCGTGGCCGACGCGGACCAGGTCGCCTCCGACGCCCAGCGCGACGCCATCATCAACGGCGCGATCGTCATCATCGCCCTGCTCGCCGCGTTCATCATCGCCTCGCTCATGGCCCGCCAGATGAGCCGCTCGATGCGCCAGCTGCGCAACGCGGCCTTCGGCGTCGCCGAGCAGCGCCTGCCGATGCTGGTCGACCAGCTCTCGCGCACCGATCCCGGCCGGGTCGACACCCGCGTCGCGCCCATCCCGATCACCTCCACGGACGAGATCGGCGAGGTCGCCCGCGCCTTCGACCAGGTCCACCGCGAGGCCGTCCGGCTGGCCGCCGAGCAGGCCCTGCTGCGGGGCAACATCAACGCGATCTTCACCAACCTGTCGCGCCGCAACCAGTCGCTGATCGAGGGCCAGCTGACCCTGATCACCGACCTGGAGAACAACGAGGCCGACCCGGACCAGCTGGAGAACCTCTTCAAGCTGGACCACCTGGCGACCCGTATGCGCCGCAACGGCGAGAACCTCCTGGTCCTCGCCGGCGAGGAGCCCGGCCGCCGCTGGGACCAGCCGGTCCCGCTGGTCGACGTGCTGCGCGCCGCCTCCTCCGAGGTGGAGCAGTACGAGCGCATCGAGCTGTCCGGCGTCCCGGAGGCCGAGATCCACGGCCGCGCCGTGACCGACCTCGTGCACCTGCTGGCCGAGCTCCTGGAGAACGCCACCACGTTCTCCTCGCCGCAGACCAAGGTCCGCGTCACCGCGACCCGGCTGCCCGACGGCCGCGTGATGATCGAGATCCACGACAAGGGCATCGGCCTCACCGCCGAGGACTTCGCGGACATCAACCACAAGCTGGCCAACCCGCCGACCGTGGACGCCGCGATCTCGCAGCGCATGGGCCTGTTCGTGGTCGGCCGGCTGTCCGACCGGCACGGCATCCGGGTCCAGCTGCGCCCCTCCGGCGAGCAGGCCGGTAC
The DNA here is from genome assembly GCF_011045025.1 of Streptomyces ureilyticus. GTDB lineage: Bacteria > Actinomycetota > Actinomycetes > Streptomycetales > Streptomycetaceae > Streptomyces > Streptomyces ureilyticus. Next base: position 48,172 of record NZ_JAAKZX010000036.1, on the reverse strand, counting down.
GACCTCGCTCGTCATGCTGCCCGACGCGATCACCCATGGTGGCGGTGGCGATCAGAACCTCCAGGGCGACGAGTTCACCGTCTCGCAGATCATCCCGGAGCAGCAGCAGTCCTTCCAGGGCGAGAACTTCCAGGGTCCGCCCATGCGCACGGCCGCCGAGCTGGGCTTCGACGACAGCCGCTACGACAACGTCCCGGACGACATACGCGAGCTCGACCCCGTCGGCCGCTCGCTGATGCGTGAGGAGCGCCGAGCGGCCCTGGAGTCCCAGTCGCAGCAGCCGGAGCTCGAGGCCGGGTCCTTCCGCGAGGACTACGACCGGCAGCAGCCCGGGTACGACGAGGGCCGGACCGGCTACGACGGCAACCAGTCCGGCTACGAGCCCCAGCAGCCCGCCTACGACGAGGGCAGGCCCGCGTACGACGGCGCACCCGCCGCGTACACCGAGCAGCCCTCGTACGACCGGCAAACGGCGTACGAGGAGCAGCAGCAGCCGGCGTACGACGAGACGTACTTCCCGTCGAACCCGTCGAACGGCGGCTATCCGGAACCCTCCTATGCGGAGCCGGTCCAGGAGGAGCGGCCGCAGGCCCCCGGATCCTCGCAGGACAGGTTCTCGCCGTTCGAAGCCCAGTCCTACCAGGACGACTGGCCACAGCAGGACGAATACCGGAACGGGTATCAGTCCGAGTACGCTCCGGAAACGGAATCCTCGCAGGCCGCTGACGTGGCCGAGCAGGACCGCGTAGGCTTCGATCGTCCGGGACCGGCCCCCTCCGCCGCCCACGAGCTGACCGACGCCGGGCTTCCGCGCCGCGGATCCACCGACGCCGGGCTTCCCCGCCGCGGAACCACCGCGAGCGGCAGCGGCCAGCAGCGCGTGGGCCAGGAGCCGCCGGCCGGCGCGGACACCAGCGGCAGCAACGGCACCGGTGAATGGCGTACGGCCAACGACCAGCGGTGGCAGCGCGCCGAACAGCTGAAGCAGCCCAAGGCGGGCGGGGTCACCTCTTCCGGCCTGCCGCGGCGGGTACCCAAGGCCAACCTGGTCGAGGGCACCGCGGAATCGACCAACCAGGGCGGCCCACAGGTCTCCCGCGCCCCCGAGGACGTCCGGGGCAGGCTGAGCAACCTGCGCCGGGGCGTCCAGCGGGGACGTAACGCAGGCAGTGAAACGAACGGCCAGGGCTTCAGCCCTGATAGCACCTACAACCAGGAGCGTTAGTGTGAGCCCGATGAGCCAGGCGGCGCAGAACCTGAACTGGTTGATCACCAACTTCGTGGACAACACCCCCGGGGTGTCCCACACGGTGGTGGTCTCCGCCGACGGACTCCTTCTGGCGATGTCCGAAGGCTTTCCGCGCGACCGCGCCGACCAGCTGGCGGCCGTCGCGTCGGGTCTTACCTCGCTGACCGCGGGCGCGTCCCGCATCTTCGAGGGTGGCAGTGTGAATCAGACGGTTGTGGAGATGGAGCGAGGATTCCTCTTCATCATGTCCATTTCCGATGGTTCTTCGCTCGCGGTCCTTGCACATCCGGAAGCGGACATCGGTCTCGTTGGGTACGAGATGGCCCTTCTGGTGGACCGTGCCGGTACGGTGCTGACGCCTGATCTGCGTGCCGAGCTCCAGGGGAGCCTTCTCAACTAGCAGACAAGCGATACATTTTGGCGTCCCGTGGCCGTAAGGTTTCGGACACGGCTATCCAGAGTGATGGGTGCCCGGCACAGTCGGAGGAGGAGAAAGTGGCAACACCCCCAGGCGGTTCGTCTTCGGGCAACTGGTCTTACGGTCCTGGCCAGGGCCAGGGCCAGGGTGACGGTTCGCAGAACCCGAACCGGTACAACTTCCCCTCCACGCCCAGCCACCGGCAGCGCCAGCCGTACGCGCCCCAGAGCCCCCAGGGCCCTGGTCCCTCGCCGTACGACCAGCCGCCGGCGCCGCGCATCCAGCCCGTACAGCCGCAGCGCCGCTCCCCAGAGCCGTCCCCTGCCGGCGGGGCATCAAACCCTCTGGTGCGTCCGTACGCCATGACGGGCGGCCGCACCAGGCCGCGGTACCAGCTCGCCATCGAGGCGCTGGTGCACACCACCGCGCAGCCGCACCAGATGCAGGGCCAGCTGCCCGAGCATCAGCGGATCTGCAACCTCTGCCGGGAGATCAAGTCGGTGGCCGAGGTCTCGGCCCTGCTCACCATCCCTCTCGGCGTGGCCAGGATTCTCGTCGCCGACTTGGCGGAGGCGGGCCTGGTCGCCATCCATCAGCCCGGCGGCGACGAGAACGCCGGCGGCCAGCCAGACGTGACACTGCTCGAAAGGGTGCTCAGTGGACTTCGCAAGCTCTAGCGGCGGTCCTTCCCGCTCAACCACCTCGGCGAAGATCGTGGTGGCGGGTGGCTTCGGCGTGGGCAAGACCACGTTCGTCGGGGCCGTCTCGGAGATCAACCCGCTGCGTACCGAGGCCGTCATGACGTCCGCGTCCGCGGGCATCGACGACCTCACCCACACCGGAGACAAGACCACCACGACGGTGGCCATGGACTTCGGCCGTATCACCCTGGACCAGGACCTGATCCTGTACCTCTTCGGTACACCCGGCCAGGACCGCTTCTGGTTCATGTGGGACGACCTGGTACGCGGCGCCATCGGCGCGATCGTCCTGGTCGACACCCGCCGTCTCGCCGACTGCTTCCCGGCCGTCGACTACTTCGAGAACAGCGGACTGCCGTTCGTCATCGCCCTCAACGGCTTTGACGGCAATCAGCCGTACAACCCGGACGAGGTCCGTGAGGCGCTGCAGATCGGTCCCGACACTCCGATCATCACAACGGATGCGCGGCATCGGGCCGATGCGAAGTCGGCTTTGATCACGTTGGTTGAGCACGCGCTCATGGCTCGCCTGCGGTAGCGCCGGCCGCGGAGCACGAAAGGGCGCCCTCTCCGGTTGGAGAGGGCGCCCTTTTTGCGTGCGTGCGGCCACCTGGCTGCCCCTACGGGGAGTTGGCCGGGTGCGGCCCGTATGGTGGCTGGTCGCGTGGTTCCTAGCGCCAGCTGTGCGGAGCCCGGAAGCCGGGCTCGCGTTCAAGGCGGCGCCAGCCGGCCTTGGTGCGGCCTCGGTGGGCCGGGGTCGTGGGAGTGGCGGCGGCGCGGGCCAGGAGGATGGCCGTGATGGCGGCGACTTCCTCGGGCTCGGCGTGGCCCTTCTCGACTCGGATGTCAGGGGTGCTCATGGGCGTAAGTCTCCGTGAGTGAGGTTTCCGCAGGGGGACCGCAGAGTTACTGCGGCGGGTTTCCGTGCTTGCGGGACGGCAGATCGGCGTGCTTCGTGCGGAGCATCGCCAGCGAGCGGATCAGTACTTCGCGGGTCTCGGTGGGGTCGATCACGTCGTCCACCAGGCCGCGCTCGGCCGCGTAGTACGGGTGCATCAGCTCGGCCTTGTACTCCTTGACCATGCGGGCTCGCATGGCCTCGGGGTCCGCGGCCTCGGCGATCTGCCGGCGGAAGATCACATTGGCGGCACCTTCGGCTCCCATCACTGCGATCTCGTTGGTCGGCCAGGCGTAGGTGAGGTCCGCACCGATGGACTGGCTGTCCATCACGATGTAGGCGCCTCCGTACGCCTTCCGGAGGATCAGCGAGATCCGGGGCACGGTCGCGTTGCAGTACGCGTACAGCAGCTTCGCTCCGTGGCGGATGATCCCACCGTGCTCCTGGTCGACGCCGGGCAGAAAGCCGGGTACGTCCAGAAGAGTGACGATCGGGATGTTGAAGGCGTCGCACATCTGCACAAAGCGCGCGGCCTTTTCGCTGGCCTCGATGTCCAGGACACCGGCCAGGGACTGCGGTTGGTTGGCGACGATGCCGACCACCTGGCCGTCGAGGCGGGCCAGGGCGCAGATGATGTTGCGGGCCCAGCGCTCGTGAACCTCCAGGTAGTCGCCGTCGTCGACGAGTTCCTCGATGACCTTGGTCATGTCGTACGGCCGGTTGCCGTCCGCGGGGACGAGGTCAAGGAGGACGTCGGAGCGGCGGTCGGCGGGGTCCTCGGAGTCCGCGTGGGGCGGGTTCTCGCGGTTGTTCTGCGGCAGCATCGACAGGAGGTAGCGGACTTCGGCGAGGCAGGTCTCCTCGTCGTCGTACGCGAAGTGCGCGACACCGGAGGTCTCGGCGTGCACGTCCGCGCCGCCGAGGCCGTTCTGGGTGATCTCCTCGCCGGTGACCGCCTTGACGACGTCCGGCCCCGTGATGAACATCTGCGAGGTGTCGCGGACCATGAACACGAAGTCCGTGAGCGCGGGGCTGTAGGCGGCGCCGCCCGCGCACGGGCCGAGCATCACGCTGATCTGCGGGATGACACCGGACGCCTTGGTGTTGCGCTGGAAGATGCCGCCGTACCCGGCGAGCGCGCTGACGCCTTCCTGGATACGGGCGCCCGCGCCGTCGTTCAGCGACACCAGCGGCGCCCCTGCGGCGATGGCCATGTCCATGATCTTGTGGATCTTCGTGGCGTGGGCCTCGCCCAGCGCACCGCCGAAGATCCGGAAGTCATGGGCGTACACGAAGACCGTACGGCCCTCGACCGTGCCCCAGCCGGTGATCACACCGTCCGTGTAAGGCTTCTTGGCCTCCAGGCCGAAGCCCGTGGCCCGGTGCCGGCGCAGCTGCTCGACCTCGTTGAACGAGCCCTCGTCCAGCAGGAGTTCGATGCGCTCCCGGGAGGTCAGCTTGCCCTTGGCGTGCTGCGCCTCGGTCGCCTTGTCGCTGGGTCCGCGCAGGGCCTCCGCACGGATCGCGTGCAGTTCGGCCACGCGCCCGCGGGCGTCGGTGGGTTCTCCTGCGGCTTCTGGGGCGGAGGATCCGGCATCGTCCAAAACGGTCATGTAGCGACCTTACGAAGTCCACCATCGAAAGCGGGCCGTCGACTCCTCACAGTCTCCGGGTCGTTTTCCTGGTACCCCTGAACAGAACCTGGGTGGCATGCGGGTCAACCACCAGCTCAGGGGCGGTCTGGCTTGTTGGGGTTCTACAAAGGGGGCTACTGTGGCGTGCTGCACACGTCGGTGCGGGCGAACTCGTTCTTGGCCTGGGCACCCTGGGCACCCTGGACCTTCTGGACGTTCTCCAGGATGCCCTCGACGCTTCCCGGCCCTTTGCCCTCGCTGTAACGGGTGAGGGTCAGCAAGATCGCCTCGTAGAAGGCGCCGCGTACGGCGGGGGGCATTACGTCCGAGGCGTCCAGGCAGCGAGCGGTGTCTTCGGAGGTGAGCCGCTTGACGACTTCGCTCTCCAATCCACCCCTCCTGGAGCGGACCTTGTTGTTGGCGGAGAACACTCCGGCGTCGTCGGCCCAGGTTTGCTGGTGATTTTTGGAAGCGAGCTCTCTCAGCAGTTTCTTGGCCTGAGGCCTGCTGCTGAAGAGGGCGGCGAAGTCTCCGGTCACCTCGTGGGCCTTCACACCGTAAGGGCCGCGGGGCAGCAGGTCGGCCGAGTCCGTGAAGTCAACATCCTTGGCTCTCTCGTTGAAGTCGACATCCCTGGCGCTGTCCTCGGTATAGAAGAAGGGCGCGAAGGACCCCTGATGCTCCAGCGAGCATCCCTTTTGGCTGAACAGGAGTCCATTGCTGTCGTCGTCGGCCCCCCGGTGGTCGGCGATCAGCGCCCGCGCGGCCAACCCCTTGTTGCCTTGCGTGAGCAGGTCACCCCAGGCATTCCAGGCGTCCATCACCGGCTTGTCGGTCCATTTCAGCTCGCCTCGCACCCATTGCTCGTACACCTTGGGTCCGGAGTCCTGTAGCACCAGGTCCTCGATCCAGTCGCTGCCGGGCCAGCCGGAGGGGCCGTCGTCGCCCATGCCCATGCACCAACTCGTTGGCGGTGCGGGCGATTTGGGCGGTTCGGCGCCCTTGCGATGCCAGACGATGCTCTTCAGGTCGGCCCTCAGTGGCACCCAGTACACCGATTCCGTGCCTTTGCCGGAGGGCTGCCAGGGCGGGCCGTACTCGCTCTTCTTGTAGACCTTGTCGTCCAGCTTCTCGAGACGATCCTGATGGGCGTACTCGGCGAGTTCACCGAGTCCGGGCATGATCACGATGTCCGGAGGCTCGCCCGCCTGCACCTGCGAGAGCAGCACCTCGCGCTGCGCGGCGGTGCCTTCGTACTCGTATGGGATGTCGAGTTTATCGAGGAGCTTCTTGAACTCCGTTTCCTGGGGGCCGGTCCAGGTGCCGAGGATGGTGACCTCCTCCTCGCCTTCCGCCTGGCCCGGCGCGGCGAGTTCGCAGCCCGATGCCGTGAAGAGCAGGGCGCAGACAAGGAGTACGGTGCGGAACCTGGTCAACGGGCCCTCCAGTAGTCGGCGTTGAGCCTTCGTCCGATGCCGGTGGCGGGCAGGAGGAAGACGAGGATGCCGCCGCCGAGCGCGCCGTAGTACACCGAGTTCTGCCACTCGTGTGCGCTGAGTTCCTTGCGTACTTCCTGAGACGTTTTGGAGACCCTGGTCTGGGCGCCGTCGAGCCTCACGCGCGCGTCAGTGGTGTCCACCTTCGTTTCGCGCTCGGTCTGCTTCGCGACGGTTGTGATCGCGGTGAGCTTGTCTCGGGCGTTGTCCAGATGCCGCTGAGTGACGGTCATGGCGAGGAGTGGGACCACGGCGAGGGCGACGGTGAGTACGAGGGAGCTGAGTAGCCACGGGTTGTAGTCCCGGCCGCAGCGGTCGCGCAGTACCCACAGCGCGGACAGCAGTGTCAACGCGAGGACGAGCAGGGCAAGTTCGGCGACGACCCAGCCGGTGTACCCGAGTGCGCCCATCGTGGCGAGCCGCTCCGCGCGATCCATCTGCCCGTTCTGCAGCTTGTCCAGGCGCGGCACCAGGCCCACATCGCTGCGGATGAGCAGCGAGCCAGCCTCCCTGAACTTCTGGTCCTGTATGGGCCTGTCGTCGTGATAGTAGAGGGCGCCGTCTGTGATGGAGGTGCCGTACGAGTCGAGCAGGCCGTTGATCGTGCCGAGGTCGTCGCTGGTTCTCTCGGCGAGCCGGGACAGGCTCTGATCGGCCGCAGAGAGCTGCGACTGGTAGCTCTCCCCCGCGGCCGGCACGCCGTTGAGATTCTCCTTGACCCAGTTGGCCTCCCAGTCGGCGCGCAGCAGCGCGAGCCGGGTCGCAGCCACGTCCTGCACGGCGGGGGCGGCCTGTGACCGCAGGCCGTCGGCGCTCAGCGCCACTTCGCGGTACGAGACCAGCAGCGCGGTGACCGCGACGACCGCGGCGAGGGCCATCGCCAGGAGGTGGAACTCCAGGAGCCTGCGGGTCCGGTAGCGGCTGAGCCGTCTGCGGTACGCGGCTGACGGCCCCGTTCCTGTGCGAGGGCCGGCGCCGGCCGATGCGGCGGGACGCTTCGTCGCCTGGTCGCTCACAGGAGTTGCCCTCCGCACTTGATGCAGTAGCGGGCCTCACGACCCGCGCGGTGCTGACAGTCCCTGCAGCGCGGTCCGCCGCCTGTCCTGATCGGGGCCTTGATCAGCGGTCCGCCGGGCCGCGATCCGGCCCACAGGATCTTCTGGCCGAGCGTTTCGGTGTTCACCGTGGCATGCAGTCGGACCCGGCCCGCCTCGGCGTCGATGATGTCCGCGAACGCACGGATGTTCTCCAGCACACGATTGACGCCGAGCCGCGTGGCGAGACGCGCGGCCTCGCCCAAGTGCCGCTCGGCGAGCTCGCGTTGCAGCGGATCGAGGGCGCGGAGGCCGGTGCGCAGAGCGTGGTGCATGGCAGTGACGTCCTGCATGCTGCGGACGCTTGCGCCGCCTTCCGGGGCCACGACACAGGGGTTTCGCTCGTCGGCGCGATGCCAGCGGGCTATCACGGGCACGGACTGATCGCCGATGCTGACCACGGCGAACTGAAGGTCGGTCTCCAGCGGGTCGCCCTCGGCGTCGACGGCCAGGGTGAGCAGGTAGTCGCGGACACCGGACTCCCACTGGTACGTCGGGAACCGCCAGCGGTGCGGGCGTCCCGGCTCTCCCGGCTCGAACAGACCGCCGAGCCGGTGCGGCCGTGGCGCCTTCTCGCCGAGGGCGGCCTGGCGGACGGCGAGCCGGGCGGTCACCTCGATGGGCAGCTCGGGGCTGTGCACCCGGCGCAGCCGCCGGATCGCTCCCGTGATCGCGTTGCCCAGCCGCTCCTCCACGAACTCGGCGGTGCCGTGCAGGCGTTCGGCGATGGTCAGCAGCGGGTCGGGCGCCCAGTCGGTGCCGATGGCCAGCACATCGCAGGTGAACTGTCCTGCGCAGGCGTCGAGTTCCTCCTCCAGGCGGGTTTCGCCGGGGCCGCTGCTGCCGTCGGTGATCAGCAGCAGATGACGTACGGACAAGGGGCGGGCGGCGAGCAGGGCCCGTACCCGGGCCATCCAGACGGCGTACCCGGCCGGGCGCGGGCCGTCCCGGTGGAGGGCGAGGGCTTGGGCCGCGAAGGCGGCGCGGCGCTTGTCGTGCGTGCCGGCTATGGCCCACTCCTCGCCGCCGACCGGGTAGCACAGGTCCGGCTCGGGGCCGGAGCCGAGGACGGCGTAGGAGATGCCGTCCGGCAGGGCGCGCAGTGCCGCGGGCAGGGCGTGCCGCACGGTGTGGCGGCGCGGTTCGGCGACGTCGAGGGCGATGATCACGGCGAGTTCGACGGCCGGAAGTTCGGCGGGGACGCCAGTGTCGGCGATCTCGACGCGCAGATGGGCCTCGAGCTGGGCGCCGCGATGCGGGCGCAGATCGCGTTCGTGATCGACGGAGAGCCGAATGTCCAGATGTGGCGGCCGGGTGGGGCTGCTCATGTGTCCTCCAGCGCTCCTTCGGCTTGGTGCGCTTGTGTGTGCTTCGGCTGTGGCTGTCGCTGTGCCTGTGCGGGGTCGGGCCGGGGTCAGACGAGGGTCTGCGGTCGTATCGCGTGGGACAGGTCGACCAGGTGCTCGTGCGCGGCGGCCGAGTCCTGGTGACGTACGGCCAATTGCCGGTAGTGCTGCTCCAGTTGTTCGCGTACGTCGCGCTCCGCGGCCGACAGCGGGCGGCGCGGCCCGAGGCGGTCGCCGCGTGCGTACAGCGCGTCGAGCTTCCACTCGTACAGCTCGGTGCGCAGCCGCAACGCCTCGTCCTCGGAGAGCCGCAGCTCGGAGGCGCCCGGCGCCTGCTCGCCGGCGCGCTTCAGCTCGTCGAGGCCGGCGTCCACGTCGGCGGGGGCGGGCAGCGGGTGCGATCCGGCGGGCAGCCGTGCGGCCCGGACGCGCAGGGCGGCGATGGCGGCCACGGTGTGGTCGAGCGAGCCAACGGGGACCCGGCCGAGCACGTCCAGGGCGGCCGCGCGGTCGCCGGCGCGCAGCGCGATCCGGGCCAGGCCCAGGGCGGCGCCGCCGTGCGAGCGGTTTCGGGCGAGTACGGACTCGTACAGCTGCCGGGCGGTGGGCTCGGCGCCCCCGCCCACTCCCGCTCCTGCCCTGGCCGCCTCGCTGAGCGCTTCCAGGCAGTAGGCGAGCGCCAGTTTCGGCGCATACTCGCCGGGCAGGTCGAAGCGGACCTCGGTGAAGTGCTCCTGGGCCTCGGCGACTTGGCGCGGATCGTCGTACAGATCGGCGCGGCGCAGCGCGATCAGGCCGCGGTGCCACTGGAGCCGCCAGTCGCGTACGGCCCGGGGCCCGGGGATGGAGTCGGCGGTATCGAGTTCCTCCTGAGCGCGCTCCAGGTCGTCCCTGCCGTCCCGGCCCACCAGGACCCGTACGTTGTGCAGGCAGATCTCCACCGAGGTGGGTCTCTCGGTGTCCTGGCTCAGGAGTTTGCCGGGGTCGTAGCCACTGCTTATCTCGAACTGGCTGGTCTGCGGATCGCCCGGATAGCGCCGCGGAAGCGGAAGATAGCGGGCGATCTCGGTGGGTGTGGGCGCGCCGAGGTCCAGGGCGGGCGCGGTGGGCGGGCTGTGTCGGTCGCGGCGCGGGCGGGCCAGCCAGTGGTCGAGTCCGGGCACGGTGCCGAGCCGTGCGCCGAGGAGTTGGGCGGAGGGCCGGAAGTACGCGGAGGGCTCGGGCGGGTCGGTCTTGCCGCGCAGGGCCCGGATCTCGCGCAGCGCGCCGCGCAATTGGCCGGCCATCTCCTGTGCGTCGGCGAAGCGGCGGCCGGGATCCCTACGGGTGGCGCGCTCGACTACCCAGTGGAAGGAGGCGGCGCCGAGCCCCGGTACGTCGTCACCGACGGCATAGGTGGCCAGTTCGCGCAGGGTGACGCCGACGGTGTGCAGATCATGGGCGACGGTGAGGGTGGTGGTGTTCTCCGACTCGGGCGCCAGGTAGCCGGGGGTGACGTGGGCGGGCGGCTCGCTCTGGCCCTGCTCGCGCATCCCGCCGAGGTCGATGACCTTGACGCCGTCCTTGTGGTGCACGACGTTGGACGGCTTCAGGTCCCCGTACACGAACTGCTTCTCGCCCCCGGCGTGCAGATGGCCGAGCGCTTCGAGGATCTGACAGCCGTACGCCGCGACATCCTCGATGTCGAGCACGTACTCCCCTCGCCGGGTCTCCTCCATGACCGCTTGGAGGGTGCGGTCGCCTACGTCGTCCATGACGATGTAGCCGCCGGTGACCTTGCCGGACGTGTCGCGGTGGCTGACGAAGTCGCGGATCTGGACGATGCGGGGGTGGCGGATGGCGACGAGATTGCGGCGCTCGACGTCCGCGTGTTTGGGGCCGTCCTCCTCGTACCGGTTGAGCAGGCCCTTGACGGCGACCCAGTCGCGGAGGTTGTTGTCGCGGGCGAGATAGACCCAGCCCTGGCCGCCGTGCGCGATGGGCCCGATGATCTCGTACTTGTCGCCCAGCACAGCGCCCCGAGTCAGTTCGGGCCGGTACGAGTAGGGCGTGTCGCAGGCCGGGCAGTAGCCCTCTATCGGCACCGGGCCCTCGGTGTAGGGCGGGGCGAAGGTGATGCCGCACTCCGCTTTGGAGCAGGTCATCCGGATACGCAGCGGGGCCTCGGCGCTGATCAGGCGCTCCTCGGGGGCCCGCGGTTCGTGTTCGGGCAGGGCCAGCAGCTCCCGGGGGCCGAACTCCATGGGTTTCTCGGGGAGTTGAGGCAGGCCCTGGTCGTTCTCCGCGGCGCGACCGCACTCGGCGCAGTAGCCGGTGGGCAGGACGGCGCCGCCGCACGGGGCGCCGGTGAAGCGGCGGTGAGGGCAGGAGGTCATACCGGTCCTCCGTGGGAGCGGAGGTCCGCGCGCCTATAGAAGCTGAGGTCCGTGCGCAGCCTCTTGATCAGCTTGCGCAGCCGCTTCAGGCGCTCCTGCGGATCGCTGATGCCGTCGATCGCGCGGCGTTCGGTACGACGCAGATCGACCACCAAGGACTCCGAGCCCAGCGAGCCGCTGCTGACCACGCCGTCCTTGACCGCGTGGTCGACCTCGAATTTGTTCAGACGGGTGAGCAGCAGGTCCGCGTGCTCCTCGAGCGCGGGCGCCAGCAGTACGTCGCGGGCCGCCGTCCAGCCGGTGCCGCCCTCGGCACGGAAGACGATCAGCAGCCTGAAGCCCACCCTGCGCAGCCTGTCCAGAAGCTCTATCAACGGCCGGGGGTCGGGCTCCTGGTCCAGGCCGTCGACGGCGACAACGGGTGGTTGTGGCTTGAGCTTCTGGTCCATGCCGTCGACCGCGACGACGGGATGTTCAGGCTCGCGCAGCCTCACCGCGCCCGGACTGCGCCGGGTGCCGAGCAGCCAGTCCCAGTACGCCAGATACTCTCGTCCAGGCGTGTACGCGATGTAATCCAGGGCGCGGTCTGCCAGTGCGGGTCTGCTGGAGCGGCCGCCCTGGTAGCGCAGCTCGGCGCGGTTCAGCAAGAACCGCAGCGGGCGGGCCTTGCCGCTGTCCGGCGGCACGACGGTGATCTTCACCGGCTCCTCGTCGGGGCCCTCGAACCAGGTACCCAGCCGGTCCTCGAAGCCCTGGTTCCAGGCACCCGGACCGACCAACTCCTTGACCCTGGGCGACAGTTCGGCAATGCGCTCGACGGGGATGAGATACGAGAAGGCCAGCCGGTTGTCGTCGGGCAGCGGCATTCCCATGTCGCCACGCCAGCTGACGATCAGCCCGACCACCCGGGGAGAGTTCCGCTCGTCCGGCCTGGTGCACACGGCGGCGCCGCTGAAGCCCCGGCGGACGACCCCCCTGCGATGAACGGCGTCCACCTGCACCCACTCACCGCTCACCCCGCCGATCGTGCCGTGCAGGGCCATGCCGTCCTCGAACCCCTTCGCGTACCCCGTGGCGTACACCGGGAGTCCGGCCCACATCCGGGATTCCAGGGTGGCGGGGCGGGCCTGCGGGCGCGGGCTCTCCAGCCGGAGTAACGCGACGTCCTCGCCCTGTCCGTCGGCACCGGGCAGCCAGCCGCCCTCGGCGACTCGCGCCGCCACCGGCTCGATCTCCCGGTTCTCGGCGAACTCCACCCACATGACGTCGTCCGGGTCACGCACCACGTGCGCACACGTCATCACGATGTCCGGATCGATCAGCACGCCCGCACCACACACGGGACCGCTCGCGTCCCCGCGCCGCAGCCTCAACCGCCAGTCCGCCCGTAGCTCCCCCATGCCACATCAGCGTACGCGCGTCGCACGGCCTCTCCCTAGACCCGTGACCGGGATTGAGCCGGTCAACGAGCGGAAGCGGGGCGGGAGATGACCTGGTGAGGACCGGAACCGGCCGGTCCGGCGTCCGAGGTCAGCGACGGTTCAACGTGCCCCGAACGAGCGACCCCGCGACTCTCATGTCCGCGTGGGGCATGTCCACGTGGGGCCTGTCCGCAGGGGGCCTGTCCGCATGGGGCTCGAAATACTTCCTGATGCTTCCTGATGCTTCCTGAGACCCGGAATACATCCCTTGCGCACCTCGTTGAAGATTAAACCAGCCTCGGTACAGAGCCGCGGCTCGTCCCCCAAGGAGCCAGTCATGGGTCTCTTCAGCAACAAGGACACCGGCGTCACCGCCATCGCCCCCGCCGCCGACCTGTCCGCACTCACCGGCGACTACACCATCGACCCGTCCCACAGCACCATCGGCTTCGTCGCCCGGCACGCCATGGTCACCAACGTCAAGGGCAGCTTCGACGACTTCTCCGGCAGCCTGTACCTGGACGGCACCGACCCGTCCCGCTCGACCGCGACCATCGACGTCAAGATGGACAGCATCGCCACCGGCAACGCCGACCGTGACGGCCACCTCAAGAGCGCCGACTTCTTCAAGACGGACGAGTTCCCGACGATGACGTTCCGCTCCACCAAGGCGGAGTCCCTCGGCGGCGACGACTACCGCATCACCGGCGACCTCTCGATCCTCGGCACCACCAAGCAGCTCTCCATCGACCTGGAGTTCAACGGCTCCGCGAAGGACCCCTTCGGCAACGAGCGCGTCGGCTTCGAGGGCAAGGCGGAGATCCTGCGCTCCGAGTGGGGCCTCACGTGGAACGCGGCGCTGGAGACCGGCGGCGTGCTCATCTCGGACAAGATCAAGCTGAACTTCGACATCTCGGCGATCAAGAACGCCGGCTGATCCCTGGGGGGTCTGTCCCTGCTCACGTCCCGTCACGGCCCGCCGCTCTGGGCCGGCCTGCCGGGCGGAACTCCTGCGACCTTTTTGTGTGCGTAACGTGCAACAGCCGTACCCAATGCGGCTGTTGACGCACCATGAACCTTCCTGGCAACCCGGCATGGGGAGTCCAGGGAAGTCCAGTTCCAGGAGAAGCAGTTGAGCACGAAGACGGGACCGCAGCGCTACCCCTACGCCAGCCGGAAGCACTGGTACCAGGACGAGTACGGCGGCGACGCGATGGAGGTCAACACCGTAGTCCTGCACACCACGGAGGGCCGCACCCTGCCGGACTACGGCGGCGGAGCCTCGGCCCCGAACCTCACGGCGGTGCCGGACCTGGCAGCCAAGAAGCTGCGCTGGTACCAGCACTTCGACATCGAGACCTCGTCCCGCGCCCTGGTCAACGAGTCGGGCGGCGTGGAGACGAACGCGCTCAACGTCTGCCAGCTCGAACTCGTCGGCACCTGCGACCCGAGCACCCACGCCAAGTGGGAGGAGGCGGGCCAGTCACACATCTACTGGCCGAAGGCCCCCGACTGGGCCCTGCAAGGCGTCGCCCGCTTCCTGGCCTGGATGCACACCGAGCACGACGTACCCCTGTCCGGTCCGAAGAAGTGGCCCGCCTACCCGAAGTCGTACGGGAACGAGGGCGGGCAGCGGATGAGCGGCGGGGAGTGGAACGACTTCAAAGGGGTCTGCGGGCACATGCATGTCCCCGAGAACGACCACGGGGACCCCGGAGCGATCGACTTCTCCCAGCTCATCAAGTACGCGAAGGAGGCGCCGGACACCAAGGATGACGGGCAGGACGAAGGCTGGACAGCGCGCTTGACCGGGGCTTTTCGGCGTTGGACGGGGGCTGGTCGGCCTTAGGGTCTGTCCGGCCCCGGCCCCGGCCGCCCTGGACCCGGGCCACCCTGACGCCCGGCTGATCCCAGCTCGGTGATCGCCTTCTCCAGCCGAGCAGCCCTGACCTCCGGAGTCCTGGCCCTCAACAGCCCCAGCATGACCTGGTATTGCCCGGTCCTGCCGAGCCGCTCGAAGGCATCCTTCGCGCGGGGATCGCGTTCCAGCGCGGCGGCCAGATCGTCCGGAACCGTGGCGTTCCGCTGCGACTCGTACGCGGCCGCCCAGCGCCCGTCCGCCTTGGCCGCCGCCACCTCCGCGAGCCCACGGGGCCGCATACGCCCGGCCGCTGTGAGTGCCTCGACCTTGCGCACGTTCACCATGGACCACTCGCTGCGCGGCCGGCGCGGAGTGTACTTCTGTAGAAAGTACGTCTCGTCATGGCGCCGACGCTGACCGTCGATCCACCCATGACAGAGGACCACATCGAGGGCCTCCGCCGCAGTGACGGTCGTCCGGCCGGAGCCCTTCTTGGCGACCTTCAGCCAGATGCCGCGCTCAAGCCCGGCATGAGCGCTGAGCCAGGCGTCCAGCTGTTCCGCGCTGCCGAAAACCTTGATCTCCAGGCCGTCGAGAGTGTCCATGAGTGGCAATGTATGGCGGCAGTAGGACAACTTCCGTCCTATAGGCGCGACATCGGCGACTACTCCCCTCCATACAAGCGCTGCAGATCCACCAGGACCACCTCACCCTTGGTCTCAGCGGCTCGCAGGTCATCCGTGAAGCCCGCACCGCTGTAACAGGTGAGCCTCACGGCTGACGTGTCGATTCCGCGCCCCGCGAGCAGGGACTCGACGTGACGCAAGCGGTCGAGATGTCCGACGCCCATGACCTGGTCCCACTTGGCCTCGCCGAGTGAGAGCAGTACTCCGTTGTCCTGGCCCACGGCGCCGCGTACCACCACGTCGATCTCGTGACTCGTCTGCGCCGCCGGATCGGGGACCGTGCCGTACGAGACATCGATCGGCATGCCGCCGAAGGTCTCCGGTGCGGCAAAGTGGGCGACCCATTCGCGGCAGATCTGTTCGAAGTGCGGGCCGACGACGGCCGAGAGGAAGCGGGCTCGGGAGGTCTCCCAGACCTGTTCCGCCAAGCCCCGGTCCAGCAGCGGGAGCTTCGGTCGTGAGATGGCGTGGTCGAAGGCGATCAGCGGCTCGCCCACCCGGTAGACGCTGCGGTTCTTGCGGAAGGCGTCCACTTCGCGGCGTACGAGTCCGCAGTCCTGGAGGACCGTGAGGGGGTGGGTGATGTCGCTGGTGGGGCGCTCCAGGCAGCCGGCGATACCGCCCGCCGTGGCGTTACCCGAGGCGAGCGCCGCCAGTACGGAGTGGTAGAGGGCCCGGTCCCGCAGATCCGATTCGTCGGCCAGGAGGTAGCGGGCCTCGCGGTACAGCGGGGAACGGGGCGACAGGGCCGTACGGCAGACCCAGGCGTCGAAGTCATCCAGGTCGGCGGGGACGTCGTCGCGTACGAACTCCCTCCGATAGGCGGGGGTTCCGCCCACGACGCTGTGCACGAGAAGCGCGAGACGGTGATCGTCGATGCCCCAGAAGGCCGCGGCCTGGCGGAAGTCCAGCGGCTGGACGATGAGTTCGAGCCCGGCCCGGCCCCGGAGGGGCGACGTACCGCTGAGCAGCTTGCCCATGAAGGCGAGGGAACTGCCGCAGAGGAGGAGTCGGGCGCGGGACTGGAGCCGCTCCGGGCGTCGAGGGCCGTACGCGACCTGCACGATGGAGGGCAGCGAGGGCGTTGCCCTGGCGAGGTACGGGAACTCGTCGATGACGACGGGAAGGGGCCGTTCCTTGCCCAGTGCGAGCAGCGCGTCGATGGCCTGCTCCCAGCGGTCGAAGCGCATGGGGGCGATGCTGCCGGTGTACTGGCCGAGTTCCTCCCCGAAGCGGCGGAGCGACTCGGCCTCAGTGGCCTCGTAGGCGCAGAAGTAGAAACCTCCGGCGGCCCTGGCGAGCGAGTCGAGCAGGAACGACTTGCCCTGTCGTCGCCGCCCGGAGACCACGGCCATGGTCGCCTCCGGGCCTTCGTCGACAGCGAAGGCGGTCAGCTCGCTCCATTCCCGGTCGCGGTCGAACATGTCGGGGGGTTTGGGCAGGTTGCGGGTGGGCCGGCGCATAGTCGTCTCCTGCGGGACTAAGGGAAGTACGTTTCCCGGAAATACACTTCCCTAACGACGGCCAGCAGAGTCCGTCACCCTTCCTCGTGCGGGGGCAGCTCGATCAGTCCGATCGTGCTGCTTCCCACCTCCATGAGGTTTGGCGAGGGAGGCCGTCGAGTTCTCCGCGGCCGGTGCACCAGAGGAGTACCTGGATGGGGTCTCCGGGCGGGGCGGCGGGGAAGAGCCGGCTGAGTACTGCTGCACTCAGCGGTGCTGGTGGCAGCCAGTCCACGGACAGTCCCTGCGTGATGTCGTAGGTGTGCAGCAGGGTTTCGGCGACGCCCATCGCCGCGAACCCTTCGGGGTCGCACGGGCCCCAGTGCCAGGCTCTCAGGGTCGGGTTGGCTGTGGCCAGGGCGCTGCTGAGCAGTCCGCCGCAGGCGGTGACGGCCTGGAGCACTTCGGCCGGCGAGGCAGTGGAGCGGACATTCAGGTCGATGGGAAGGTAGGCGTCGGCGGGCTGTGCTGCCAGCTGCCCTGCGTAGGCCAGCAGGTCGTGGCCAATGTGGGCTGCTGTTTGCCAGCAGGTCCATTCGAGCGGCCCCGCCGGCACCGTCCAGTCCTCGGCGGTATGGGGGCCGAGCACCCGCAGCATCTCTGCCACGGCGGCGTCGACGTCCTGATGGTCCATGCAGAGCTCCTCGCGGTCCGTGTGGTGGGAGTGGGATGTGCCGATTGTCGATCCGGCGAACCTACGCGGTCACAGCACTGGGCGTGCGTCAGTCAACGACCGGGTCCTCGAGTACCCGGATGAGCACCTGGCTCTGGAAGCCCTCTGGGTCGGGGCTGGACAGGCCGGCCATGGTCACCAGTGCCTTCCATAGGGCCCAGCCGCGGGCTCGGCGCCAGGTGTCGTCGGGGAGGCCGGTGGCCTCGCGGAAGACCTTGCGCTCATCGCCCTCGAAGTACGTCCAGGCCATGATGAGGTCGCAGGCAGGGTCGCCTACGCCGGACGTGCCGAAGTCGATGACGGCGGACAGGGCGCCGTCGGTGGCAAGCAGGTTGCCGACGGCGACGTCGCCGTGGAACCACGTCGGTGGCAGGGGCCAGGCCGAGGTCAGCGCGCTCGCCCAGACCGCCTCGCAGGCAGCTACGTCGACGACTCCCTTGAGCATTTCGAGGGCGGTCTCGACCTGATCTCCGTAGGCGCTGGGGTGGCAGCCGCGGAAGTAGGAGTGGACCCCGGCGGCCGGGCCCTGCCGGGCAGGGGCTTGGCGTAGAGCGGTCAGGAAGCCGCCGAGGTCGCGGGCCAGCCGGGTTCGGTCGATGTCCGTCGACGCCTCGACCGTGTTTCCCGGCAACCAGCGCCGTACCGACCAGGGAAACGGGTAGGCCGCCGCCGGGCGGCCTACGGCGACCGGTTCCGGTACGGGCAGCGGCAGGTGCCCGGCCAGGACGGGCAGACACCGGTCCTCCTTCTCGACGGCAGCCACGTACCCTTCCGCGCTTGGTAGGCGTACGGCCAGCTGCTCGCCGAGCCGGAAGGTCCGGTTGTCCCAGCCCTGGCGTGACACTGGCTCGACCGGAAGGTCACTCCACTCGGGAAACTGGTCCGAGACCAAGGTGCGCACGAGTTCCTCGGTGATGTCGATCACCGGTCCAGTCTGCGTGCCCTGCCGCCACCGGGGCACGTGCTTTTCGTCAAGGTCCGGCTGTGGGGCGGCCGTTGGACGCGGGGACGTCGTTCTTGCGTACCGCGAACTCGCACCACACCACCTTGCCGGGGTCCCGCTCCCCAACCCCCCACTTGTCCGCGAGTGCGGCAACGAGCAGGAGGCCTCGGCCGTCCTCCGCCTCGGTGTCCGGGTCCGGGGGCCGGACCTCGCCCGGTCCGCTGTCGTGGACTTCGATGCGTACGACTCCAGCGGTGTCCAAGGCCAGTTGGAGGCGGAAGCCGCGGCCGGGTGGTACGCCGTGCAGGACGGCGTTGGTGGCGAGTTCGCTCACGCAGAGCAGTACGTCGTCGCTGCGCTCGGCCGTGCCCCAGTCGGTCAGGGCCTCGCGTGTGAACTCGCGGGCCAGGCGTGCCGATCGGCGGTCGCGGCGGTAGAACGCCTCGCGGGCGTGGAGGAGTTGGGGTTGTGCGTCCATACGGCGACTGTCACAGGGGGTCACTACAGTTATGCAGTGAGTGAATCCGTAGTTCCGATTGCTACGGGGGCGCTACGAGGAGTTCGGCGGTCGACGGGGGAAAGGGACGTTCATGCCCGTGGCGAAGAAGCCCAAGAAGGTCGGTTCGTGGCAGGCGGTCGGTGCGGTGCTGGCGCACTGCCGGAAGCAGGCCCGCCTCACACAGGAGCAGCTCGCCGAGTTGGCGAACCTGCATGTGGACACGGTGGCGTCGATCGAGCAGGGGAGGTTGGCGCTGCAACCCGACCGGGCGGAGCAGTTCGATGAACTGCTGGGGACGGGTGGGGTGTTGGCGGTACTGGTGGCCAAGCTTCCGGTGCGGGAGCGGATCGTTCAATTCGCGCAGGGGCTGGTGGATCACGAGCAGGAGGCGGTCTGCATCCTCTCGTACCAGACCCAGATGGTGCCGGGGCTGCTCCAAACCAAGGAATACTGCCTCGCCGCCTTCGACTCCCGCTACCCCGCACTCGGCAGCGAGACGGCCGAGCAGTGGGTGAACGCCCGAATGGAACGGCAGTTGATCTGGCAGAGGGATCGACCACCGGTGGGCCACTTCGTCCTGGAGGAGAGCATCCTGCGGCGGCAGGTCGGCGGTCCGGAAGTAATGCGGGAGCAGATCCGCCAAATCCTGGAGTACACCGAACCCATCCACATGAGCGTGCAGATCATGCCCATGGATCGGATGCCGCACGCCGGGCTCGCGGGCCCCATGACTCTCCTGGAAACACCCGAACACGAGCGCCTGGTCTACCTGGAAGTGCAGCGTGCCAGCTTCCTCGTAGAGGATCCCGACGAGGTCAGCGATTATCACCTCAAGTATGGAATGCTGCGGTCACAGGCCCTCTCCACCACCGAGAGCATCCGCCTCTTGAAGGAACTGCTAGGAGACTGATGAACGCCGCAGCACGACCGCGCAAGATCTCGGACGATCTGGCGTGGTTCAAGTCGAGCTACAGCAGCAACGAAGGCGGCGACTGCCTCGAAGTCGCCTACGCCTGGCGCAAGTCCAGCTACAGCAGCGACGAGGGCGGCAACTGCGTCGAGGTCGCCACCCACCCCTCCGCCGTCCACATCCGCGACTCCAAGAACCCCACCGGCCCCGTTCTCACCGTCGCCCCCGCGTCCTGGGCCGCGTTCGTGAGCGGCGGACCCGGCGTTAATTGAGTGGACCGGGGGCAGCGGGCGTAACTAATCTGCCCCTCATGTCCAGTCCTGAGGCGTCAAGACTCCGGCCACCGGCTCTCCGGTGGCTGTTTGGGATGTTGGACTGAAGCTTCGCGATCAGCGGTCAAAGATCGACGATCCACGTCACCCCTCACCGTCGCCGGAACGCCGTGCCGTCGGCCGTGTTCGTTTTCGGGTGTGCGGAGTTTTTCATGCCGTTTGGGCTGTATCTGTTGGGGCTTGCTGTCTTCGCTCAGGGGACTTCTGAGTTCATGTTGTCCGGGCTGGTGCCGGACATCGCGCGGGATCTGGGCGTGTCCGTTCCGGCTGCCGGATCGCTGACCTCGGCGTTCGCTGTCGGGATGATCGTGGGGGCGCCGTTGATGGCCGTCGTGAGTCGGCGGTGGTCTCGGCGTGGGTCGTTGCTGGGGTTTCTGGGGACCTTTCTGGTTGCCCATGTGGTGGGGGCAGTCACCAGTGACTTCGGCGTGCTGCTGGTCACCCGAGTCGTGGGGGCCTTGGCCAACGCCGGGTTTCTTGCCGTCGCTGTCGTGACGGCCATCGGGATGGTCGACGCGAAGGAAAAGGGGCGGGCCACGTCCGTGCTGCTCAGTGGCGTGCCCGTCGCGTGTGTGGCGGGGGTTCCCGGTGGGGCTTTGCTGGGGCAGATGTGGGGATGGCGGTCGGCCTTCTGGGCCGTGGTCGTTCTGTCCGTACCGGCTCTGTTCGCGATTCTGCGGTCCGTGCCGGGTGGGGTTCCCGACGTCGCGCGTGTCGGTGTGCGCCAGGAAGTACGGGCGTTGCGCGGGCCTCGGCTTCAACTGGCGCTGCTTCTAGGTGCGTTGGTGAACGGGGCGACCTTCTGCACGTTCACCTATCTCGCACCGGTGGTCACCTCGGTCACCGGGCTCGGGGCCGCTTGGGTGCCCGTCGTGTTGGCGCTGTTCGGGCTGGGGTCGTTTGTGGGGGTGAGCGTCGGGGGGCGGATCGCCGATGGCCGGCCCGTGCCGCTCCTTGTGGTCGGTGGGGTGGCGCTGCTGGTCGGATGGGGTGTCTTCGCGCTGACAGCGGGGAATCCGGTGGCCGCGGTCTTGCTCGCCTTCGTTCAGGGCGCGCTCTCGTTCGCCGTCGGGTCCACGCTGATCACTCAGGCGCTGTACGCGGCGGCTGACGCGCCGACCCTGGCGGGCGGCTTCACCACGGCGGCGTTCAATGTCGGTGCCGCGGTGGGTCCGTGGGTCGGTGGGGTCGTGATCGGGGCGGGGTTCGGCTATCGGTCGCCGCTGTGGGTGAGTGCCGGACTCGTGGGTTTGGCCCTCGCCGTGGGAGCGACCGGCCGCCGGAGTCGGGGCGTTGCGACTCCGGCGTTGCCGCCCATGTGACCAACGTCGTCGAACAGTGCGCCGCCCGTCGGCCGCCCGATGGAGCAGTGGCATGCGAACAACCGTCCCGCGGGTCGCTGGTGGTGGTGACCTGTGAGCGAACGGCAGTCGTGTGTGTGGTTGTCGCACTACAGTTCGGGATTGTGAAGCTGGTGGTGCAGGTGAAGCTGCTGCCGACGCCCGAGCAGGCGTCGGCACTTGAGGCGACCCTGCACACCTGTAACGAGGCGGCCAACCGGCTGTCCGCCCAGGCGTACGAGCACCAGGTGACCTCCCGGGCCCGGCTGCAGGCGATGGCCTACGGCGAGCTGAAGGCGCGGGGTCTGTCCGCGCAGCCCGCCCTGCACGTGCTGCGCAAGGTCGCCGACGCCTACACCACGCTGAAGGCGAACCTGAAGGCCGGGAACCTCGGCAAGCCCGGCTCGAAGCGGCACACCAAGGCCACCGGCAAACCGATCACCTTCCGCAAGGACGCGGCCCAGCCCTACGACGACCGCTGCCTGTCCTGGCAGATACCCGAGCGCACGGTGTCGATCTGGACCACGACCGGCCGCATGAAGAACCTCGCCTTCACCGGCCAGGACGACCAGCTCGCCGTCCTGGCCGCACACCGCAAGGGCGAGTCGGACCTGCTGCGCCGAGACGGCCAGTGGTATCTGATCGCGACCTGCGACATTCCCGAGGCCAGGGCGAACACCCACCCGGCGGGGTTCCTCGGCGTGGACCTGGGGATCGTGAACATCGCCTCCACCTCCACCGGCACACGCCACTGCGGACGACGCATGAACCGGCGCCGCGAGGCGGACCGCAAACTGCGCTCCAAGCTGCAGAAGAAGAACACCAAGTCCGCCAAGCGGCGGGCGAGGAAGCACGCGGGCAAGGAAGCACGCCGGGCCCGGGACATCAACCACAAGATCAGCAAGAGCATCGTGGCGGAGGCTGAACGCACCGCACAAGGGATCGCCCTGGAAGACCTCACGGGCATCCGCGAGCGGGCACGGCTACGCAAGCCCCAACGCGTCACGCTGCACTCCTGGTCCTTCCGCCAGCTCGGCACCTTCATCGCCTACAAGGCCCAGCGCGCCGGCGTCCCGCTGGTGCACGTCAACCCGGCGAACACCAGCCGGGAATGCTCCCGGTGCCACCACGTCGACAAACGCAACCGGCCCTCTCAGGCCGTCTTCACTTGCAGGTCCTGCGGCTTCGTTGAGCACGCCGACCTGAACGCGTCCCACAACATCGCCGATCGCGGCTGGATGGCGTGGGTCCGCGGGGCCGAATCACAGGCCCCTGCTCTCACCCTCATCGCGTGAGAGCTGGACGCAGCCGGGCCTCATCACCGCCAGTGATGACCCGAGCAGCAAGCCCGGGACGTCAGCCCCGGGTAGTGGACTTACGTGTTGTTCGACGCAGCGGGCACCACCGAGTACGGGTGCGTCGCCGACGACGCGAGCATGCCGCTCGCCATGCAGGACCGGCTGATCCGCGAGGGCAACGAGCTGACGCCGGACAACCCGTACGACGTCCGCACTCTCGAGGGCAGTCACCTGAAGTGGCTGGTCGACCCGGCGCCGGCGGCCCGAGTCCTGGGCGAACTCGCCACGCTCACCACGCGTCCTGGGCCGCCTTCGTGAGCGGTAGGCCCGGCGATAGTTGAGCGGTCGGCGGGGGCGTGCGATCGAACGGGGCGCCCCCGCCCGGGATTCGGACACGCGTGGCCGGAATTCGTGCCTTGTGGTGGCGTGCACCGCGTTCTCATAATCCTCCAACAGAAATCCCCAGCTCATGCCGTTGAAGGTGCGATCGTCTGTTACTTCTTTGGCATGTGCCTGACATCCACGGATGTCATTCGACCCCCAACATCAACTCTCAACATCAGTGCCCAACCCCCCACGGAAGGCATCACGTTGAAGAAGCTCCTCAAGGCGTTCAAGAGATGTGCCGTTCTCGGCGCCGCAGCCCTCGCGATCGTCAGCCTGCAGCCCGTCAGCGCCAGCGCCGCCACCCCGCCCGTCGTGGGCGGAACCCGCGCCGCGCAGGGCGAGTTCCCGTTCATGGTGCGGCTCTCCATGGGCTGTGGTGGTGCGCTCTACACCCAGCAGATCGTGCTCACCGCCGCGCACTGCGTGAACGGCTCCGGCAACAACACCAGCATCACGGCCACCGCCGGCGTCGTGGACCTGCAGAGCACGAGCGGCCGGGTCCAGGTCCGCTCCACCAAGGTCCTCCAAGCCCCGGGCTACAACGGCACCGGCAAGGACTGGGCGCTCATCAAGCTCGCCCAGCCCATCAACCTGCCGACGCTGAAGATCGCCACCAACAGCCAGTACAACACCGGTGACTTCACCGTCGCCGGCTGGGGCGCGGCCACCCAGGGCGGGGGCCAGCAGCGGTACATGCTCAAGGCGACCGTGCCGTTCATCGACGACGCCACGTGTGAGGGGTACGGCGGTCTCTACAACGGCCTCGTGCCGGGCGAAGAGCTCTGCGCCGGCTTCGAGGAGGGCGGCGTCGACACCTGCCAGGGTGACTCCGGTGGGCCGATGTTCCGCAAGGACACCGCCGGTGACTGGATCCAGGTCGGCATAGTCAGCTGGGGCGACGGCTGCGCCCAGCCGAACGCTCCGGGCGTCTACACGGAGGTCTCCGCGTTCGCCTCGGCGATCGCTTCGGCGGCGGCTTCTCTCTGACGTGAGTCAGCCTCGTACGAGCGAACGCCCGGCGTAAGCCTCGTACTGCCGACATTCGCCTCGTACGACCGAAGGGGCCGGCTTAGGCCTCGTACGGCCGACACTCGCCTCGTACGGACGCATGCGGGTCCGGCGCTCTCCGCGCCGGACCCGTTTCCCTTGCCCCTTACGGGATTACGGGACGCCTCAGAAGCCGCCCCCGAAGTCACCCCCACCAAAGCCACCGTCGCCGAACCCGCCTCCGAAGTCACCGGAGGAGAAGTCCGCGCCGGAGACGTCGCCGCCCTCGTAGCCGCCGCCTCCGAAGTCGCCGTAGCCGGAGCCGTAGGTGGCCGCGTAGGACGGGCTGGCCATCATCGAGCCGAGCAATGTGCCGATGAGGAGGCCGGGGAGGATGCCGCCGCCGAAGTAGCCGCCGGCCCAGGGGCCGTAGGCCGGGCCCGCCTCCCAGTAGGGGCGGCGGCCGGTGTCGGTGTCGACCTCGCGGACGGCGGGGTCGCGGCCTTCGGCCAGGCGGGTGCGGTCGGCGGCGCAGACCGGGACGTCGCGGGGTGTGCCACCGTCGGGAGTCCAGGTCGTGTCGACGACCGACGGGCCGTGGCGCGGGTCGAAGAAGCAGGGGGAGCGGCGCGGGGGCGGCGGGCGGCCCTCGCGGCGTGCGCCGAGCACGGCGAGCGAGAAGCGGCCGTCCTCCAGGGCCTGGGTGACCGCGCGCACTTCCTCGGGGCGCTGGGCCGAGGCCATGAACGACTTCGCCTCTTCGTACGCGTCGAGGGCGCGCTCGTAGTCGGCGCGCATCGCGTCGTCCGCGCCCTTCTCGGCGGGGTGGAAGTCCAGCCGGTCGAGCTCCTCGCCGAACGCGGTGATGTCCTCGTCGACGACCACGCGGAGCTTCTCGAGCGCGGCCTGCCGCTCCTCTTCCTTCATGCGGCGGTTGCGGCGTACGAGCGTGTAGGCGCCCGCACCACCGGCCGCGAGGACGACGCCGGTTCCGATCAGTACGCCGGTCGGGTCAGCGCTGCCGCCGTCGGTCCAGCTGCTGGGGGCGGAGCCGCCGACGTTGGCGAGGGCGCGGTCGGTGAAGTTGTCGAGCTGGGTCTCGGTGTCCTGGCCCCGGACACTGGTGACGAGGTTCTGCACGCCGTTCTCCGGCAGGACGACGGAGTCGGCCCTCGCGTTGAACTCGTCACCGAGCCGGATCGCGTACAGGCCCGTGACACCGGTCGCCGTGCGCAGGTTCTGGAAAAGGTCCTGCTTCGGGAAGTCGGCCGGGAGCACCGCGACGAAGACCGGCTTGTCGGCGTCCTCGATCTCCCTGGCCAGGGCGTCGGCGTCGGTCTTCGACAGTTGCCCGGACATGGACGGGTCGACGTACACGGGGCTCTCCTTCAGAGCCTCCGCGACCGTCGACACGTCCGTGGCGGCATGGGCGCGCGTAGCCCCGACGGAGAGCACCGCCAAGGCCGCGAACGCGATCACCAGTACGGTCAGTCCACGGTTCAGTGCGGCCTTCATACCTTCGAAGCTACTCCTGTGCGGCGCAAAGTGGAGTGGACGGTGCACGCCGGGCGCACGCACCGTCCCCCTGTGTCACGCCGCCGCGCCGTCACGCGGCCCGGTACGCCGCCGTCAGCTTCGCCACCGCCTGCCCGTACCGCCCGGTCAGCAGCAGCCGGTCGGCCTCAGCGAACGGCTTCGCGACCGTCTGCGTGATCCCGGAGCCGATCTTCTGCTGCACGAGCAGCCGCGCCTTGGTGACGATCGCGCGGCCCGCCTTCTCGGACCCGGTCCGCTCGGCCACGGCCGCCGCGACGGCGAGGCCCTTCAGGGTCGCGGCACCGCCGCCGGGCGCCTTCTTCAGCGTCGTCAGGCCCCATCCGTACGGGAACTGCGGGTCGTACGCCGCGTCCCCGACGTTGATCGGCAGCTGTGCCTCCGACTTCGGCCAGGTGACGGGCAGCTGCCCGGTGAAGTCCCGCTTCCCGTAGAGCACGTCGACGACGCCGTCGCCCTCCGTGCCCGGCAGCCAGGACGCGACCAGCGCGTCGATGTCGCCGAGCCGGTCGCCGATGAGCTGCGTACGGCCGGAGACGATCAGAACCGCGCACTTCATGGCGCCGCACACCTTGTCCACGGCGGCCTGGTCGGCGGCGCTGAGCACCATGTCGTGGCCGTTGCCGACATCGCCCATGCCCTCGGCGTACGGGGTCTCGCCGACGACGACCACTCCGACGTCATGGCCGGAGGTGGGGGCGGCGGCCTCCTTGGAGTACGTGATCGTGGAGCCCGGAGCGGCCTTCCGCATGCCCTCCAGGATCGTCGTCCCCTGCGTGATGTCACCGGACGAGCCCTGCCAGCTGATGGTCCAGCCGCCGGACTGGTCGCCGATGTCGTCGGCGTTGGACCCGGCGACGTACACCTTCTGCGACTTCTTCAGCGGCAGCACGCCACCCGCGTTCTTCAGCAGCACCTGCGACTTGGCCGCCGCCTCACGCGCCACGGCCCGGTGTCCGGGCGAGCCGATCTTCGATGCCCCGCTGGTGTCGGCGTACGGATTCTCGAAGAGCCCGAGCTTGAACTTCTGCGTCAGGATGCGCGAGACGGCGTCGTCGATCCGCTTCTCGCTGACGCGGCCCGCCTTCGCCTCGTCCAGCAGCGTCTGGTGGAAGTCCTTGTAGGCGTTCGGGACCATGATCATGTCGAGGCCCGCATTGACGGACGTGCGGACGTCGCTCGCGTAGTCCCCGGGGAGCTGGTTGATCGCCTCCCAGTCGCTGATCACGAAGCCGTCGAAGCCCATACGGTCCTTGAGGACGCCGTTGATCATGTCCGCGCGGGCGTGCATCTTCACCGCGCCCTTGCCGTCGCCGACGATGTCGAGCGAGGAGAACGACGGCATGACCGTGCCGACACCGCGGTCCACGGCATCCTGGTACGGGGACAGGTGGACGGCCTCCAGTTCCTTCCTGGTGACCTTGGTGACGCCCTGGTCGATGGTGTACGTGCCGGTCGTGGACGAGCCGTATTCCGTGCCGCCGTCTCCGACGAAGTGCTTGGCGCTGGCGAGGACCTTGTCGTTCCGCTTCAGGTCCTTGCCGCTGGGCGCTCCTTGGAGGCCCTGGATGACCGTCGCCATGGACTCGACCAGGCCCGGGTCCTCGCCGAAGGACTCGTACGCCCTGCCCCAACGGTCGTCGCGGGTCACGCACAGACACGGCGCGAAGTCCCACGGGATGCCGGTGGCGCGTGTCTCGGCCGCGGTCACCTTGGCCGCCTCATACGCGAGTTGGGGTTCCCGCGACGAGCCGAGGCCAATGTTGTGCGGCATGATCGTGGCGCCGGCGAGGTTGTTGTGGCCGTGTACGGCGTCGACGCCGTAGATCAGCGGGATCCCCAGTCTGGTGGACAGGGCGGTGCGCTGGAAAGAGTTGATCATCTCGGCCCAGGCCTCGGGGGTGTTCGGCGTGGGCGTGGAGCCGCCGCCCGAGAGGATCGAGCCGAGGCCGTACGTGGCGATGTCGCTCTGGTCGGTGACGGCGCCGCGTTCGGCCTGGGTCATCTGGCCGACCTTCTCCTCCAGGGTCATCCGGGGGAGGAGGTCCGCGACGCGCTTCTCGATCGGCAGCTTGGCGTTGAGATAGGGGGCGTCTTTGCTGACCCGCGGCGGCGCCTCGTCGTCGGCGGCCGCCGACGAGGCTAACGGCAGCAGGCCCGCGAGGAGCGAGGCGGAGACGAGCAGGGCGGCTCTGCGCATGACTTTCCCTTCGGCCGGGCATCGGGACGCGGGGTGGTCAACTCTCGTACTGGCTTAGTCATTTGGGCAGCAGAACGAGAGTCAAGTGGTGTCCCAGAAACCCGTCAAGAGGTCATGCGGAACCGCTCCCACGCAGGCTCCTCCCACCCACGCTCACGCCCGAGCCCGTTCCGCCTCCTCGCGCGTCACTGCGCGGGCTCGACCCCCGCCCGCAGCAGCCCGTACGTGTACGCGTCCTCCAGGGCCTGCCACGACGCGGCGATCACGTTGTCCGCCACGCCCACCGTCGACCACTCCCCCGCGCCGTCCGACGTGGAGATGAGGACCCGCGTCGTGGAGGACGTGCCGTGCTTGCCCTCCAGGATGCGGACCTTGTAGTCGACCAGGTCCAGCTTGGCCAGCTGGGGGTAGATCTTCTCCAGGGCCACGCGCAGGGTCTTGTCCAGCGCGTTCACCGGACCGTTCCCCTCCGCCGTGGCGACGATGCGCTCGCCCTTGGCGAAGAGCTTGACCGTGGCCTCGTTGGCGTGGCTGCCGTCGGGGCGGTCCTCGACGATGGCCCGCCAGGACTCCACCTCGAAGTACTTACGGACCTTGCCCTCCACCTCCGCCCGCAGCAGCAGCTCGAAGGAGGCGTCGGCGGCCTCGTACGTGTAGCCCTGGAGTTCGCGCTCCTTGACCCGCTCCACGACCCGGCCCACCAGCTCACGGTCGTCGCCCAGGTCGATGCCCAGTTCCTTGCCCTTGAGCTCGATCGACGCCCGGCCCGCCATGTCGGAGACCAGCATCCGCATGGTGTTGCCGACCTGCTCGGGGTCGATGTGCTGGTACAGATCCGGGTCGACCTTGATCGCCGAGGCGTGCAGTCCCGCCTTGTGCGCGAAGGCCGAGACCCCTACGTACGGCTCATGCGTGGACGGCGTGAGGTTCACGACCTCGGCGATGGCGTGCGAGATGCGCGTCATCTCGGACAGCGCGCCCTCGGGGAGGACCTTTTTGCCGTACTTCAGCTCCAGCGCGGCCACGACCGGGAACAGGTTGGAGTTGCCGACGCGCTCCCCGTACCCGTTCGCCGTGCACTGGACGTGTGTCGCGCCCGCGTCCACCGCGGCCAGGGTGTTGGCGACCGCGCACCCCGTGTCGTCCTGGGCGTGGATGCCGAGCCGGGCGCCCGTGTCGGCCAGGACCGTGGCGACCACGGCCTGGACCTGGGCCGGCAGCATGCCGCCGTTGGTGTCGCAGAGCACGACCACGTCGGCGCCCGCTTCCGAGGCCGCCCGTACGACCGCCTTCGCGTACGCGGGGTTCGCGCGGTAGCCGTCGAAGAAGTGCTCGCAGTCGACGAACACCCGGCGGCCCTGGGAGCGGAGGTACGCCACCGTGTCGCGGACCATCTCCAGGTTCTCGTCGAGCGTCGTGCGCAGGGCCAGCTCGACATGCCGGTCATGGGACTTGGCGACCAGGCAGATGACCGGAGCGCCGGACTCGAGAAGCGCGTTGACCTGGGCGTCCTCGGCGGCCTTGCCGCCCGCGCGGCGGGTGGCGCCGAACGCCACGAGCTGGGCGTGCTTGAAGTTGATCTCCTGCCGGGCGCGGGCGAAGAACTCGGTGTCGCGCGGGTTGGCGCCCGGCCAGCCGCCCTCGATGAAGCCCACCCCGAAGTCGTCCAGGTGCCGTGCGATGGCCAGCTTGTCCGCGACGGTGAGGTTGATGCCCTCGCGCTGCGCACCGTCGCGCAGCGTCGTGTCGAAGACGTGGAAGTCGTCGTCGACGTGGGAGGGGCCCTGATTCTCGTCGGTTGCGTCTGTCATCACTGCTGGCTCCTGTGTGGGATGCGGTCTACCGGAATGACCGGCTCCACCGTCCTCATCATCCCTCGCGCTCCGACCCCGGCTGCGGTTGGGCCGGGAAACAGAAAAACCCCTCGCGGGTGCGAGAGGTCTGCGCGCGGGTCGAGGACGACGGTGTCCGCCCGTACCTGGTCGTACGAGGCGGTCACTGCGGACCGGCGCGCCTGCTGCCAATAATCGTGGCGAACGAGAGCACGGGGGCAGTCTGGCACAGACCGCCCCCGTGCTCACCGGGTGTCTCAGTATGCGAACGTCACGTCACTCAGCGCAGGCGGCGGACGAAGCCGTCGGTCGCCCCGTTCGTGTCGCCCGGGACCAGCTCGGCCGAGGTCGAGACCAGGGCCAGAAGCTTGCCGTTCCCGCTGAACGCGTAGGGAGCGCCGTAGTCCTCCGTCACCTTCCCGCCCGAGAGGCTCTCGGTGGCGAGCTGGGTGGTCCCGGTGCGCAGATCGCGCACGAAGACGTTGTCGCCGTACTCGCCGTCCGAAACCGGCACCGAGTAGTCGTACGCCACGTACCGGCCGTCGGGGCTGAGGGAGACGGAGCTCAGGGCGCGCTCACCCTGCTCGGGGTGGTTGACCCGGCGGGTGGTGTCCGTCCTCAGGTCGCGCACGAAGACGTACGAGGTGGCCGGGGTGGTGTCGTCGGTCAGGCCCTCGTCGAGGCTGCTGAAGGCGATGGTGCGGCCGTCGTACGAGAGGTCCGTGCCGGTGACGGGATTGGACGAGGGATCGCCGGACGGGTTGACGTTGGCCTGCTCCTCCGTACCCGTGACGCGATCGTGGACCCGCAGTTCGCTGCGGCCCCCGCGCGGGTGGCGGATGTCGTACGCCACATAGCGGCCGCTGCCGCTGAGGCGGACGGAATAGACCGTCCACTCCGGGTTGTCGTGCGTACTGATCCGCTTGACCTCGCCCGTGCGGCGGTCGGCGACGTAGGCACCGAGGTGGTAACTCGTCTGACCGGCCTCCATCCGGGCGCGCGGAGCGTTGAAGGCGACGTACCGGCCGTCGTGCGAGATGCCGAAGCCGCCGTACGCGTTGGCGCTCCCGCCGTCGGGAGTGGTGCTCACCCGCTCCGTGCGGCCGGTACGGCGGTCATGGACGTACACGTCGGTCCCCCGGGCCTCGGACGGGCCGGGCCAGTCGACGAGGTTCGTCGACGAGGAGGCGAAGATGACGTACCGGCCGTTGCCGCTGATGTCCGTCCCTCCCACGTCGCCGTCGCCCTGGGTGCCGTCCGAGGCGACACTGACCCGCTCGACCGTCCCCGTCCGCAGGTCGCGCAGGAAACTGTCCGACGTGCCGTTCGTGTCGCCGGGCACCAGATTCGAACCCTCCGACGAGAACGCGGCGTAGCGGCCGTCGGCGCTCAGGCCCGGCGCCCCAGAGCCGCCGTTCGACTGCTCACCGGTGGCCGACACCGTGACCCGCTCCGTGGCGGGTGCGGGCGCGGACGACGCCGTAGTGGCGCTTAAAGCGATGGTGCTCAGTGCGATCGCCGCAACGGACACGGCACGCATGGCTCTGCTCATGAACTCCCCCGGTTTTCCCCGTTGGTCACTGTTTCCCCCGGCCCAGTGCCGGGGCCCACAGGGATACAAACGCATCAGCGGTACGGGGTCAATCAGACTGTTTGCGTACAACCTGGACGGGGCGTCAGGCGTCCGTGCGCGTCAGGTGTACGGAGTTGAGGGGGTATGAACGACCGGTCCCCGCCCTCCAGTTGAGGAGAGCGGGGACCAGCAAGGCTTCTCATGCAGACGGTCAGCCGAGGTTGTGCATCCAGCCGTGCTTGTCCTCGCTCACCCCGCGCTGGATGTCGAGCAGCGCCTCACGCAGCTTCAGCGTGACCTCGCCGGGCTGTCCGCCGCTCTGCTGCCACTCGCCCGCGTGGCACTTGACCGTGCCGACGGGCGTGATGACGGCGGCGGTGCCGCAGGCGAAGACCTCGGTGAGGCTGCCGTTCGCGGTGTCGTCGCGCCACTGGTCGATGGAGACGCGGGCCTCTTCGGACTGGTAACCGAGGTCGGCGGCGACCGAGAGCAGCGAGTCGCGGGTGACGCCCTCCAGGATGGAGCCGGTCAGCGTCGGGGTGACGATCTTGTCTCCGTACACGAAGTACAGGTTCATGCCGCCCAGTTCCTCGACCCACTTGTGCTCGACGGCGTCGAGGTAGCAGACCTGGTCGCAGCCCTTCGCGGCGGCCTCGGCCTGGGCGAGCAGGGACGCGGCGTAGTTGCCGCCGGTCTTGGCGTCACCCATGCCGCCGGGGACGGCGCGCACGCGGTCGTCGGAGGCCCAGATCGAGACGGGCTTCACGCCGCCCGGGAAGTAGGCGCCGGCCGGGGAGGCGATGACCATGAACAGGTACTCGTTCGCGGGCCTCACGCCCAGGCCGACCTCGGTGGCGATCATGAAGGGGCGCAGGTAGAGCGATTCCTCGCCGCCGTGTGCCGGCACCCATGCCTTGTCCTGCTGGACGAGCAGGTCGCAGGCCTCGATGAACGTCTCGACGGGCAGGTCGGGCATGGCGAGTCGGCGGGCGGACCGCTGGAAGCGCTCGGCGTTCTTCTCGGGACGGAAGGTGGCGACCGAACCGTCCGGCTGCCGGTAGGCCTTCAGCCCCTCGAAGATCTCCTGCGCGTAGTGCAGGACGTTGGTCGCGGGGTCGAGGGAGAGCGGCCCGTACGGCGTGAGCTGCCCGTCGTGCCAGCCGCGGCCCTCGGTCCACTTGACCGTCACCATGTGGTCGGTGAAGTGGCGGCCGAACCCGGGGTTGGCGAGGATCGCCTCCCGCTCCGCGTCGGAGAGCGGGTGCGCGGAGGGCTTGAGCTCGATCGTGGGCGTCGTCATGAGTGGTTGTCCTTCACCGGTTGTTTGTGACGGGCCGCGCTCACGCCCCACCGGCCGCAGGCCAGTGTTAGGACGTCCGAGCATTCCCTCAATCCGCGGCTCTACGTTCGATTATCGCGTGAGCGGAGCCGTGCAGGATATGGGTGTGAATGCGGCCCAGGGATGATGGTGACACCCGGCGGGGCATAGGAAAAGCCGCCGGGTGCGGAAGCGACCCGGCGGCTCGAGGAGATCCGGCGGGTCAGCCGGATACTCGGGCGGCGAGCGCGTCGCCGATTTCGTCGGTCGTACGGGTCGTGGTGCCGCGCTCCGCGAGGTCGGCGGAGACGGCGTCCTCGATGCGGGCGGCCTGGGTCTCGAAGCCGAGGTGACGCAGCAGGAGGGCGACGGACAGGATGGTGGCGGAGGGGTCGGCCTTGCCCTGGCCCGCGATGTCGGGCGCCGAGCCGTGCACCGGCTCGAACATCGACGGGAACTCGCCGGAGGGATTGATGTTCCCGCTCGCGGCGACGCCGATGCCGCCGGAAACGGCCGCGGCGAGGTCGGTGATGATGTCGCCGAAGAGGTTGTCGGTGACGATCACGTCGAAGCGCTCGGGCTGCGTGACGAGGTAGATCGTCGCCGCGTCCACGTGCATGTACTCGGTGGTGACGTCGGGGAACTCCTCGGCCACCTTGTTGAAGATGTTGGTCCACAGGTGACCCGCGAAGGCCAGCACGTTGTTCTTGTGGATCAGCGCCAGCTTCTTGCGCGGGCGGGCCTGAGCACGGGCGAAGGCGTCGCGGACGACGCGCTCGACACCGAAGGCCGTGTTGACGGAGACCTCGGTGGCGACCTCGTGCGGGGTGCCCTTGCGGATCGTGCCGCCGTTGCCGGTGTACGGACCCTCGGTGCCCTCGCGGACCACGATGAAGTCGATCTCGGGCTGGCCCGCGAGCGGGGTGGCGACGCCCGGCAGGAGCTTCGACGGACGCAGGTTGACGTGGTGGTCGAAGAGGAAGCGGAGCTTCAGCAGGAAGCCGCGCTCCAGGACGCCGGACGGCACGCTCGGGTCGCCGATCGCACCGAGCAGGATCGCGTCGTGCTTCTTGAGCGCGTCGACGTCCGCGTCGGTGAGGGTCTCTCCGGTGGCGTGGTAACGCTTGGCGCCGAAGTCGTACTCCTTGGTCTCCAGCTTCACATCCTGCGGAAGGACGGCGGAGAGCACCTTCAGGCCCTGGGCAACGACCTCTTGGCCGATGCCGTCACCGGGGATCACTGCGAGATTGAGGCTGCGAGACATGTCGGCACCCTACTCCCCCGTCCCACGGGATGACACGGTACGTCCGCGATACGGACACATGTACAGCCCATCCATAGCCCGCCTATAGCCCGTCCACGGCCCGTCGGGTGACGCCGCATCGGCCCGTCAGCCTCCGTTCACCCGGAAGTCAGGCCTGTGTTGGGGCTCGCTGGGAAGTTTTCCCACCATGACTGTTCCACCCGGCGGGTCACCGCCCGAGCACCCCGTCCCGAACGTCGGCATCCCCGAGCAGCTGGCCCGCCGTATGAGCATGGCCGAGCAGCATGAGTACCTGCGGGCGAGACTGTCACGGCGGGCCCTGGTGACCGCGGGCGCCTTCGCGGGCGCGGGACTCCTGTCCGGCTGTACGGGCGACGACTCGGCGAGCCCCGCGCGGACGACGTCCGCACCGGTGACGCATCCCGCCACCGGTCGCGTCCCCGGCTCCGCGGTCGCGCCCTTCGGCCGCCATCTCGCCTTCGGCGCCGACCCGAAGACGCAGATGCGGATCTCCTGGCAGGTGCCCTTCGCCGTCAAGAAGCCCTATGTACGGGTGGGTTCGAAGCCCTGGGACCTGAGCCGCAGGATCGACGCCGAGGTCCGGGACCTGCGCACCCCGTCCCTGTCGAAGAAGCTGCCCGCGGTCGAGCAATACTACCTGCACGCCGCCCTCGACGGCCTCAAGCCCGGCACGAGGTACTACTACGGCGTCGGCCACGAGGGCTTCGACCCGACGTCGGCCGAACGCCTGTCGACGATCGGCTCGTTCCGTACGGCGCCCGCGCGCCCCGAGCAGTTCGTGTTCACGGCCTTCGGCGACCAGGGCGTCAGCTACGACGCGCTCGCCAGCGACCAGGTGATCCTCGGCCAGAACCCGTCCTTCCACCTCCACGCGGGCGACATCTGCTACGCGGACACGACGGGCCACGGCAAGGACTCGGACACGTACGACGCCCGCGTCTGGGACCAGTTCCTCGCGCAGACCGAGTCGGTCGCGAAGTCCGTGCCCTGGATGGTGACGACCGGCAACCACGACATGGAGGCCTGGTACTCCCCCGACGGCTACGGCGGCCAGGCGGCCCGCTGGTCACTCCCGGACAACGGCTTCGATCCGAAGAGGTCGCCGGGCGTCTATTCGTTCACGTACGGCAACGTCGGCATCGTGGCGCTGGACGCGAACGACGTCTCGTACGAGATTCCCGCCAACCTCGGCTACTCGGACGGGAAGCAGAGCGAGTGGCTGGACAAGCGGCTCGGGGAGCTGCGCAAGTCCGTTGATTTCATTGTGGTGTTCTTCCACCACTGCATGTACTCGACGGCGACGCACGCCTCGGACGGCGGCCTGCGCGACGCCTGGCTGCCGCTGTTCACCAAACACCAGGTGGACCTGGTCATCAATGGGCACAACCACGTCTACGAACGGACCGACGCGATCAAGGGCGGCGAGGTCGGCAAGCGCGTGCCCGTGGGCGCCTCGACCGATCCGACGCGTGACGGGACCGTGTACGTCACCGCGGGCGGCGCCGGCAAGGACCTGTACGGCTTCCCGGACGGGGTGAAGGACAGCTACGAGCGAAAGGTGAACGACCGGGAGTCGGTCGACAGCTTCCACTGGACCAAGGGGAAGTCGGAGCGCCCCGAGACCGTGGAGTGGTCCCGGGTCCGCTACACCGGCTTCTCGTTCCTCGCGATCGAGGCGGAGACCGGCTCGGCCGCGAAGCTCAAGGTGTCGGCGCTCGCACAGAACGGCGGGCGCGTCGACTACTTCGAGGTGCGGCGCGGCAGTTGAGGCCCGCGCCGCACCACTTACGGGTTGCGGCTCCCGGAAGCTGAGGGCTCAGCGGCCCATCGAAGACACGAGGGCTCAGTGGCCCGTCGCGCCGCCGTTGTCCCTGCGGTCGAGGGCGCGCTGGAGTGCGGCGGCGGCGTTCTTACGGTCGGACTCGCTCGTACGGGAAACGTGACGGACTCGGCGGGCGGTCGTCTCGGCCATGGAAATCGACTCCTTATGGCGGCACGGAGTGCGGAAGGGGTTACGAGACGCCGGGTGGGGCGGGGAGCGGTGCCGCAGGGATTGCCTGCCTAGGGCTCCGGCTCACGACCGCCATTCGCTTGATCGAGCGAGACGTTCGGCTTCTACAAAGTTAAGCGAGGACGGAGCGTCTGTCTCCACAATTACTTGGGCTTCCTACTATCTGAGACGGCGGATTGGATCACACCCCGCTGACCTGCGACGACGACCGATCCGCTCAGAGCACGTCGCCGTCGCGCCAGTCGAAGACGAGTTCGTACGCGGGGTCGAGCGCACCGGCGGGGGCAGGGCGGAGGAAGAGCCAGACCTCTTCGCCCGGGAGGCGCACGATTCCGTCCGGGCTGTCCGGGCGGAAGGCGTGGATCGTCCCGAGATCGGCCGCGTGAGCAGTACGCAGTCGGGCGGTCATCGCGTCACTCTGATTCCATGAAGACGATGACGGCAACCGATGCCTCCCGGAACTTCACTTCCGTACTCGACCGTGCGGAGCACGGCGAGACCATCGTGATCACAAGAGGCGGCCGCAGGCTCGCCATTCTGGCACCCGCACCCGCACCCGTCGGCAACGGCGCAGCACTGAGGGAGTTCCTCGCCGCGCACCGCGTGGACGACGACTACGCCGAGGATGTGCTGTCCGGACGCGGGGGCACGACGGATGAACTGGGCACGGCGTGACCCGACTCCGCGGCCTTCGACGACTTGCCGGGGGTCCACGCATCAACCCGTTAAGGGAGCCGGTTCACTCGCACTGAACCCCCATCAGCAATCCGATGTCTGATGCTGTCAGACTCCTTGACACCCTCCCCGAGCCCCTTCACGCTCACAGTCATCCGATGTCTGTGACAGGAGGGGTTCCACATGGCGGTCCAAGTCCGGGCCCGCACCATCGTGTTGACGCTCTGCTCCGCACTGCTCGCCACGGCCACGGCGGCGCTTCCCGCTCGCGCCGAGGCGCCCGAAGACTCCGCGGCCCCCGCGTCATGGGAGGTCCGCGGCCCGCACGGCTCCCCCACCGCCGTGGTGGCTCTCGACGACGGCCGGCCGACGCTCACCGTGAGACGCGCCGGCCGTACGGTCCTCGAGCCGTCCCCGCTCGGCCTCGTCACCGAACAGGCGGACTTCTCCAAGGACTTGACCTTCGCCGGCCGCAGCGACCGCACGGTCAACGAGCGCTACACCATCCCGACCGGCAAGTCCCACCAGCGCGTTGCCCGGATGACCGAGTCCCGCTTCCGGTTCCGTACGGCCGACGGTGCCCGCATCGACCTGCTGACGCGGGTCGCCCGGGACGGCGTCGCCTACCGCTACGTTCTGCCGGGCGAGCACGGCGACGTCGTACGCGAGGCCTCCGCCTTCACCTTCTCCGCCAACGCCGAAGCCGTCATCAACCGCTACCGCGCGGACAACGAACTCCCCTTCGTCCGCTACGAGTCGGCAGCCGCCGCACCTGAAGGCACGTACTCCATGCAGGGCCTCTTCAAGACGGACGGCGGCTACGCCCTGATCGCGGAGTCCGACCTGACCGGCGACTACGCGGGCGCCCAGCTCACCCACTCGGCCAACTCGCCGACGTACGGCGTGAGTCTGTGGAACAACGAGCCGGTCCAGACGGACGGCCCGCTCACCACGCCCTGGCGTGCGGTCGTCACCGGCGACCTGGCGACCGTCACGGAGTCGACGTTCACGGACGACCTCGCGCCCAAGCCCCGTATCCGCGACACCTCTTGGATCAAGCCCGGCCCGGCGCTGTGGACCTGGCTCGCGGGCGGCAAGGAGGCGGGGCAGAGCCTGGAGGCCCAGAAGAAGTACGTCGACTACGCGGCCGAGCGCGGCTGGCCGTACGAAGTCGTCGACGCGGGCTGGTACTACAAGCCCGGCGAGTGGGATGTCATCGACCCCGACTGGCAGACGAACAACTGGATGCCCGAGCTCGTGCGCTACGGCAAGGAACGCGGCGTCGAGATCCAGGTCTGGCTCCACTACACCCTGCTCACCGACCCCGCCGAGCGCGAGAAGTGGCTCTCCACACTGGAGAAGTGGGGCGTCAAGGGCGTGAAGATCGACTTCATGGACTCGGAGTCGCAGGAGCGGATGCGCTGGTACGACGACGCGCTGGAGGACACCGCCAAGCACCACCTCATGGTCAACTTCCATGGCTCCACGATCCCCAAGGGCATGCAGCGCACCTGGCCGCACGTCATGACCCTGGAGGGCGTCGGCGGCGAGGAGAAGCGCAACAACACGGCGGCGCAGCTGGCCGCGCTGCCCTTCACCCGCAACGTCATCGGCTCCATGGACTTCACTCCGGGCGCCTTCCACCGCCCGTACCGTCCCAACGTCAATTCGGACGCGGGTGAGCTGGGCCTGAGCGTGCTCTACGAGTCCGGCATCCAGAACCTCGCCGGCACCCCGGAGTCGTACGACGCCCGCCCCGAGGCCCGCCGCTACCTGGAGCAGCTTCCCACCGGCTGGGAGGACACCCGCCTGCTCACCGGCGACCCGGCCCGTTCCGCGGTGCTCGCACGGAAAGCGCCGGACGGCCGCTGGTTCATCGGCGGTACGTTCGCGGGCGCGGCCCAGAACGTGGACGTACCTCTGCGTCTCGGCGCGGGCAAGTGGCTCGTGGAGACCGTGACCGACGGCCCGTCGGGCCTGGTCCGGGAGCCGCGCGTCGTCCGTGGCGGCGACACGATCACCGTCCCGGTCGTGGCGGACGGCGGTTTCGCGGCCCTCGCCTGCCGCTGGTCACCGGGCCGCACGACCTGCGACCGCTAAACCCAATCGCCCGATCACCGATACGACACCGCCCCCGCTCCGAAGTCCCGGAGCGGGGGCGGCTGTTGGGCCGTGAGGGTTCAGCCCATGTGCGGGTACGTGTAGTCCGTCGGCGGGACCAGGGTCTCCTTGACGGCCCTGGTGAGGGTCCAGCGCTGGAGGTTCTGGGGGGCGCCGGCCTTGTCGCAGGTGCCGGAGTTGCGGCCGCCGCCGAAGGGCTGCTGGCCGACGACGGCGCCGGTGGACTTGTCGTTGATGTAGAAGTTGCCGGCCGCGTAGCGGAGCTTCTCCGCCGTGTACGCCGCCGCCGCGCGGTCGTTCGAGATGACGGCGCCCGTGAGCGCGTAGTCGGACACCGACTCCATCTGGGTCAGCATGTCCTCGTACTTCTCGTCGTCGTAGACGTGCACCGCGAGGAACGGGCCGAAGTACTCCGTCGTGAAGACCTCGTTGGCCGCATCCGAGCACTCGACGACGGTCGGGCGGACGAAGTAGCCCACCGAGTCGTCGTACGAACCGCCCGCGACGATCGTGCACTTCGGGTCCTCGGCGGCCCGGTCGATCGCCGCCTTGTTCTTCGCGAAGGCGCGCTCGTCGATGACGGCGCCGATGAAGTTCGAGAGGTCGGTGACGTCACCCATCTTGATGCCGTCGACCTCGGCCGCGAACTCCTCCTTGAAACCGGAGTTCCAGATCGACGCCGGGATGTACGCACGGGAGGTCGCCGAGCACTTCTGGCCCTGGTACTCGAAGGCGCCCCGGGTAAGCGCGGTCTTCAGCACGGCGCGGTCCGCGGAGGGGTGCGCGACGAGGAAGTCCTTGCCGCCCGTCTCGCCGACCAGACGCGGGTACGTGCGGTACTTGTCGACGTTGCCGCCGACCGTCTTCCACAGGTGACGGAACGTCTTCGTCGAGCCCGTGAAGTGGATGCCCGCGAGATCGCGGTGGTTCAGGGCGACCTCGGAGACGGCCAGACCGTCGCCCGTCACCAGGTTGATGACGCCCTTGGGCAGGCCCGCCTCCTCCAGCACCCGCATCAGCAGAACGGCCGCGTGGGTCTGCGTCGGGGACGGCTTCCACACGACGACGTTGCCCATGAGGGCGGGCGCGGTCGGCAGGTTGCCCGCGATCGCCGTGAAGTTGAACGGCGTGATCGCGTAGACGAAGCCCTCCAGCGGGCGGTGGTCGAGGCGGTTCCAGACGCCGGTCGCGTTGGCCACGGGCTGCTCGGCGAGCAGGTCACGGGCGTACTTGACGTTGAAGCGCCAGAAGTCGATCAGTTCGCAGGGGGTGTCGATCTCGGCCTGCTGCGCGGTCTTCGACTGGCCGAGCATCGTGGAGGCGGCCAGCGTCTCGCGCCAGGTCGTGGACAGCAGCTCGGCGGCGCGCAGGATGATCGCGGCGCGGTCGTCGAAGGACATCGCGCGCCAGGCGGGGGCGGCGGCCAGGGCCGCGTCGATCGCGTCCTGCGCGTCCTGCTGCGTCGCGTTGCGGAAGGTGCCGAGCACGGCCTTGTGGTTGTGCGGCTGCACGACCTGGAACGGCTCGCCGCCGCCCAGCCGCTTCTCGCCACCGATGGTGCAGGGCAGGTCGATCGGGCTCTCGGCCAGCTCCTTGAGCTTGGCCTCGAGCCGGGCACGCTCGGGAGAGCCGGGGGCGTAGCCGTGCACCGGCTCGTTGACGGGGGTGGGGACCTGGGTCACAGCGTCCATGTTTTCCGTACTCCTTAACTGAGCGGTGGGGTCAGCCCTTGGTGAGGATCGAGCGCGCGAAGAAGCGCAGGTTGGCAGGCTTCTCCGCAAGACGGCGCATGAAATAGCCGTACCAGTCCGTGCCGTATGCCGTGTAGACGCGTACGCGGTGGCCCTCGGCGGCGAGCCGGGTCTGCTCCTCGCCGCGGATGCCGTACAGCATCTGGAACTCGTAGTCTTCGAGTTTGCGTCCCACGCGCCGGGCCAGCTCCTGGGTGATGGCGATCAGGCGTGGGTCGTGGGACCCGATCATCGGGTAGCCCTCGCCCTCCATCAGGATCTTCAGGATGCGGACGTACGCCTTGTCGATCTCGGTCTTCTTCTGGAACGCGACCGACGCGGGCTCCTTGTACGCCCCTTTCACGATACGTACGCGGCTGCCGTTCGCGGCGAGACGGCGGGCGTCGGCTTCGGTGCGGTACAGGTAGGCCTGGATCACGCAGCCGGTCTGCGGGAAGTCCTTCCGCAGCTCCTCGTGGATGGCGAACATCGAGTCGAGGGTGGTGTGGTCCTCCGCGTCCAGCGTGACGGTGGTGCCGATGCGGGCGGCGGCCTCGACGACGGGACGGACGTTGGCGAGCGCCAGCTCATGGCCACCCGGAAGCGCCTGCCCGAAGAGGGACAGCTTGACCGACATCTCGGCCCGCTCGCCCAGGCCGAGTCCTTCGAGGTGGTCGATCAGCTTCAGGTACGCGTCGCGCGCCGCCGTGGACTGTCCGGGCGTGGTGATGTCCTCGCCGACCACGTCCAGGCTGACCTCAAGGCCACGGTCGGCGAGGTGCTTGACGACCGGTACCACGTCGTCGACCGCCTCACCGGCGATGAACCGCTCGACGACCGGCTTCGTCACCGGGGCCGCCGACACCAGTCGGCGCATCTTGTCGCTGCGCGAGGCGGCGAGAATCACGGGTCCCAACACGGGGCAACCTCCACAACAGCGACCAGCAGGGGGCCGTAACCGAACGTTCGCGGGTGAACGGTGCGGCGACGGCGCGGAGAACCACCGTGAAACTTAAGGATCCCTCCGATCGTGGGCCATCGACAGACGTCACGCATCCGTGCCCTGGATCTCAGACATCTGTATGAAGAGCGCGGGAAATGCGGGAGAATGCCCGAGTGAACGAGACGAAAGGCGAGTACCAGGAACTGGTCGACGAGATCTCGGAGCTCCTCGGCGCCCCCGCGACGCTGGAGAACCGGGACTTCGAGCTGATCGCCTTCGGCGCGTACGACAGCGACAGCGAGATCGACGAGTCCGCCCTCGATCCCGTGCGGACCCGCTCGATCCTCACCCGCCGCTCCACCACGGCGGTCCGCACCTGGTTCGAGAGCTTCGGCATCGCCCGTGCCACCGGCCCGGTCCGTATCCCCCCGACGCCCGAGGCCGGGGTGTACCGGGGGCGGATCTGCCTTCCGGTACGTCATCGGGGTCTCGTCCTCGGTTACGTGTGGCTGCTCGCCGACGAGCCGGGCCCCGGCGAGGAGCAGCTCGACGCGGCCATGGAGGTGACGGCCCGGATCGGCGACCTCCTCGCGGACGAGGCCCAGGCGGGCGCGGATCTGACCCGCGAACTGCGCGCGGTCCTGACCGCCGAGCGCGGATGGCCGCGGGACATGGCGGTGGCGGAACTCCGTACGGCACTCGGCGTGCGCGGCGAGGGACTGCACACGGTGGTCTGCGTGGCTCCCTGGCCGTCCGCCGACCCGGACGACGCGCCGTCGGTCCGTACGATCCCGGGGGCGACGGCCCTGTGCACGGTCCCGTGGGGCACCACCGGCCAGAGCCTGGCGCTGCTGGTGCGGCTGCGCTCGTCGACGGTGCTGACTCCGGCGACTTCGGCGGCTGCGCGGCTGCTGAGGGAGGCGGAGGGAATGCGAGGGGCCTCCGGCCCGGGAACGCGGGGTGCAGCCGGCCAGGCGACAGGAGCACTGGGAGCGACCGGCCAGGCGGCAGGAACGCGGGGAGCCTACGCCGACCCAGCGGCGGGAACACGAGGGAACTCCGGTCCGGCGGAGGGAACCCGCAGGGCCCCAGGCGGCCCGGCGGCCGGGACACGGGAGGCATCGGGCGGCCCTGCGGCCGGAATCGCAGCCCCCCGCGGCGGCCTGGCCGAGCTGGGCGCCGCCTGGCACGAGGCCGCGGCCGCCGCCGGTGCGGCGCTGGCCGAGCGCGGGCTCGGCCCGATTGCCGAGTGGGCTGCCATCGGCCCGTACCGCCTGCTGACGGCGCTGCCCGCGGAAGCGGCCCACGACCCCGTCGTACGCCCCCTGCTGGACCCGGCCCACCGCGAACTGGCCCGCACCGCCGAGGCGTTCCTCGACTGCGCGGGCCAGGCGGGCCGTACGGCGGCCCACCTGGGCATCCACCGCCAGACCCTCTACTACCGCCTCTCCCGCGTCGAACAGCTCACCGGCCTGGACCTGGACGACGGCGAGGACCGCCTCCTGCTGCACATGACGCTCAAGGCGCACCGCCTCTGAGCCCGACGGGCGGCGGCCTCAGGCCAAGGCCTCGAAGTAGGCCTTCTGGGCGGGGTAGTAGTCCTCGAAGTCGGGGCGGGGCCCGTCCGTGCGGGCGGCGGTGAGCATGTCCAGGTAGTACTCCCAGCCGGGGCCGGTCGAGCCGAGGTCCTCCGTGGAGGTGAGGTGGTGGACCAGGCGGAGCTCGGTGGTGCCGCCGGTCTCGGCCAGGAGCAGTTCAAGCGACCAGACGCCGGCCTCGTCCTCGGTGGTGACGGCGAGCCGGTGCGGCGGTTCGCAGGCCTCGATGCGCATCGGCATCCAGGGTGCCGACTCCTCGAAGGCCATCTGTGCCTCGATGGTGCGGCCCGGCCCCGCCTCGCCGCGCCACGGCCCGAACCATCGGGCCGTCCGCTCCGGCTCGGTGACACTCGCCCACACGTCGTCGACCGGGGCGCGATAGGTGCGGGTGAGGATCAGGTCGTATCCCGTCGGGGTGGTGACGAGCCGCCCGGTGGGTTCAGGGGTCATGCCAGTCATGCCGTGTCCTCCTTGGAGTGGTGCGCGGTGTCGGCGGGCGCCACCCGGCCGCGGTCCCGGCGCGTGCGGTGCACTTCGGTGTCGAGGGCCGCGAGGCGCGTGGCCCAGACCGGGTGCCGGTCGTCGAACTGGCCGAGCCACGCGGCCAGTCCGCCCAGCCGGGAGCGGACGAGCGAGTAACGCCGGTGCCGTCCGACCTGCTCGTCCCGCACCAGGCCGCTCTCCCGCAGCACCCGCAGATGACGGCTCACCGCGGGCCGGCTGATGGTGAACCGCGCGGCGATCTCGCCGGCCGTCAGCGGAGTGTGGCGCAGCATGACCAGGATCTCCCGGCGCACCGGATCGGCGACGGCGTCGGCCACTTCGGTCAGTTCGTCCACACCCAGAAGCGTAACTGACAGGTTACGCGTTGGGCCAGAGGACGACCAGGGGCCGGTCAGAGATCAACCACAGATCAGCCAGTGGTTGAGAATCGGACCTGGTTACTGAAAACGATTGTCATCATGCTACGGTCATGCATACGTCCCCTTGACCACCCCTTTTGACCACCCCTTTACCGGAGGGTCCCGTGCGTCTACCCGCCCGCCTTCTCCCCGTCTCCGCGGTCGCCGCCGCTTCCGCCCTGCTCACCGGCTGCTTCTCGGGAGCGGCTTCGGACAGCTCCACCGAGGGCGGGGAGAAGCGCGTACGCGTCGCGCACATGCTGCCGCCGCGCTCCGGGCTCTCACCGCTGTCC
Source organism: Streptomyces ureilyticus (assembly GCF_011045025.1). Taxonomy (GTDB): domain Bacteria; phylum Actinomycetota; class Actinomycetes; order Streptomycetales; family Streptomycetaceae; genus Streptomyces; species Streptomyces ureilyticus. The sequence continues at coordinate 4,087 of NZ_JAAKZX010000036.1, read as the reverse complement.
GACGACGCGTTCAAGCTGTCGCGCTGGTCGACCGCCGAGACGCTCATCAAGCTCGACGCGGAGGGCGACGCCCAGCCCGTGCTCTCCACCAAATGGCAGCAGAATGGCAAGACTTGGACCTTCGAGATACGTGACGGCGTGACCTTCCACGACGGTACGAAACTCACCGCCGAGGCCGTCGTACAGTCACTCACCGAGGCCGCCGGCGCCTCCCCCAAGCCCCGCATCCTCGACGGCGTGGACCTGACCGTGAAGGCCGAGGGCGAATCGGTCGCCGTCACCACCGCCACCGAGGACCCGCTCGTCCCGCAGCGGCTGAGCTCGCCGCAGCTGTCGATCCTGTCGGCGAAGGCGTACAAGGGGAAGACGGTCAACCCCGTCGGCGCGGGCACCGGTCCCTTCGAGCTGAAGAAGGTGAACGGCACGTCCTCCGCGTCCCTCGACCGCTACGACGACTACTGGGGCGGCAAGGCCAAGTCCCCCGGAATCGACGTGAAGTTCGTTCCGGACGGCACCGCCCGCGCCGCCGCCCTGCGCAGCGGAGAGGCTGACGTCGTCGAGGCGGTACCGGTCTCGCAGGCCTCGCTGCTCGAAGAGGACCAGATCACCGAGGTGCCGATGCCGCGCACCAACACGCTGTACCTGAACACGTCCGAAGGTCCCTTCAAGGACGCAGCGTTGAGGGCCGCCGCCCGCGAGGCCATCGACGCCGAGTCGATCGTCAAGGGTGTGTACGAGGACCGCGCCGATGTCGCGAAGGGCCTGCTCGGGCCCGCTCTCCCGTGGGCCGCCGACCTGCGTACGCCGGTCAAGCGCGCCAAGGCCGGTGACCCGGCCGGCAAGACCATCACCATCGGTACGTTCACCGACCGCGCCGAACTCCCCGAGGTGGCCCAGACGCTGCAACAGCAGCTCCAGAAGGCCGGGTTCAAGGTCAAGCTGGACGTCCGCGAGTACGCGAACATCGAATCCGACGCGCTGGCGGGCAAGTTCGACGCCTTCATCCTGTCCCGGGCGACCGTGCTCGACTCCGGCGACCCGGCCGCCTACCTGTACAGCGACTTCGGGTCCAAGGGTTCCTTCAACATCTCCCAGCTGTCGGAGAAGACGGTCGACGCGAGCCTGAACAAGGCCTCCGCGATGAAGTCCGGTGACCCGCGCCGCAAGGCCGTCATCGAGGCGGAGGCCGCGGTGCTCGCCACCGACGGCGCCATCCCGATGCTGCACGAGCGGGTCATCCAGGGCGACGCGGCGGGCGTCGTGGACGTCGCGCACGACCCGCGTGAGCGCGAGCTGATCACGAAGGACACGTACGTCAAGTGACACTCGTGGCACGCCTGTTGAAGGCGGCGGTGTGGACACCGGGCAGCCGGGCCGGAATCACCCGGCTCGGCTGCCTCGTGGCCGTCCTCGCCACCGTCGGACTGCTCCCCTGGCTCTCCGGCCGCGACCCCGCGCTCACCGTGCTGCGCGCCCGGTCCGCCGAGCAGGAGGCGACCCCGGAGGCGCTGGACGCGATCCGCGCGGACCTCGGCCTGGACGCGGGACCCCTTTCCCTGCTGGGCCATTGGGCCTCCGGACTGCTGCGCGGCGACCTCGGCACCTCGTGGGTGTCGGGCACCGACGTAATGCCGTCGGTCGTCGCCGGGCTCCAGGTGTCGCTGTCCCTGATGGGCGCGGCCCTCGTCCTCGCGCTGCTGGTCGCCTGCGCCCTGGTCGCGCCCGTGCTCATACGCGCCCGGGGGTCGGCAGGCGCGTTCGCCGCGATGATCGTCGCGCTGCCCGAGTTCCTGCTCGCCACGCTCGCGTTGCTGGTGGGCGGGGTGTGGCTGGGCTGGCTGCCGACCTCCGGCTGGGTCGGCCCGCAGTACATGGTGCTGCCCGCCCTCGCACTGGGCATCCCCGCGGGCGGCCTGCTCGGCCGCCTGGTCGCCGACGCGCTGCCCGCCGTGCTCGAGGAGCGGTGGGTCGAACTGTGGCGGGGCGCCGGAGTCCGTCAGGCACGCACCTCGGCCGCCGCGCTGCGTCGCGTACTGCCGCCACTGGTACCGCAGTTCGGCATGGTCGCCGTCGGTCTCACGGGCGGGGCGGTCGCCGTGGAGGTCGTGTTCGCGGTGCCGGGCATCGGGCGTACGGCACTGGGGGCGGCCAAGTCGCAGGACCTGCCGCTGCTCCAGGGCTCGGTCCTCGCACTGCTCACGCTGGGCCTGGTCGCGGGTGCGCTGGCGGCCCTCGTACGGCGCCGGCTGCTGGGCCCGGCGCTACGGGACGCGGGGCTGACGCTGCCCGCGGCCCGCCCGGTCCGCGCGCACCCGGCCATCCCGGTGGCACTCGGAGTCGTCCTGCTGACCTGCATCGGCTGGGGGCTGCTGCGCGACCCGTACGCCGTGGACACGACCGCCCGCCTCCAGGCCCCGTCCTGGGCGTACCCGCTCGGCACGGACGGGCTCGGCCGCGACGTGCTGGCCCGGCTCGGGCACGGGGCGGCGTCGACGGTCGGTACGGCCGCCGCGGTCTGCCTCGTCGGCCTGATCCTGGCGCTCGCCCTGGGCTTCGTGCCGTCCGTGGCGTCCGGCGCCGCGGACATCGCCAACGCGCTGCCGCCGGTCATCGCCGGCATCCTGGTCGCCGCGGTCTCGGGGCCCGGTACGGGAGGCGCGGCGTTCGCGGTGGCCGTGATCTCCTGGCCAGCGCTGTCGGCGCACGCGGCGGCACTGGTCCAGGAGGTACGCGCCTCGACATTCCTGCACGCCCAACGGGCCATCGGCGCCACCCCGTGGTGGATCCTCACGCGTCACGTCCTGCCCTCCGTGGCGGCCCCGGTCAGCCGCCACGCGCTGCTGCGCCTGCCGGGCATCGCCCTGGCGCTCGCCTCCCTCGGCTTCCTGGGCCTGGGCGCCCAGCCGCCCGCTCCCGAGTGGGGCCTGCTGCTGGACGAGTCCCGCGCATACGTGGAACGGGCCCCGTGGGCGGCGCTGGCTCCGGCGGTCGCGCTGGCGATGATGGCGGGGCTGGCGGTGTCGCTGGCGGCTTATGCGGAAGGGGGCGCGGCTCGGGCCGGTTCGGCTTCGGTTTCGGGGCGCGGCCGGTTCGCTGTCGCCCTGGCCTCGCTCCGTTCCTCCAAGGAGCCGCCCGTGGAGTCACCCAACGAGTCGTCCAAGGTGTCTCTCAAGGAGCCCGCCCGATGAGCACACTGAACACACCGAGCACTCCGAGCACTGAAGTCCTCCTCTCCGTACGGGACTTGCGCATCTCCTTCGGCGCTGTCGAAGCGGTACGGGGCCTCTCCCTCGACGTACACCAGGGGGAAGTCCTCGCCGTGGTGGGCGAGTCGGGCGCGGGCAAGTCGCTGACGGCGCGGGCGCTGCTGGGCATGCCGCCGCGCGGTGCGACGGTCACGGGGAGCGTACGCCTGGGCGCGGACGAACTCGTCGACGCGCCCCGCTCCGTACGCTCCGCCCTCTGGGGCCGCCGCGTCGCGCTCGTCCCCCAGGACGCGCTCTCGTCCCTCTCCCCCGTACACCAGGTGGCGGACCAACTCGCCGCCGCCGTACGGTCCGTGGACGGTGTCTCCCGCAAGGAGGCGCGGGCCCGTGCGGTGGCCGCGCTGGAAGAGGTCGGCATCGCACCGGACAAGGCGCGGGCGTACCCGCACGAGTTCTCCGGCGGCATGCGGCAGCGCGCGGTCATCGCCATGGCGATGCTCCACCAGCCGGACCTGGTCATCGCCGACGAACCGACGACGGCACAGGACCCGGAAACCCAGAAGCAGGTCCTGGACTTGCTGGCCCGCCGCACCGGTGACGCGGGCGCCGCCCTGGTCCTGGTGACGCACGACCTCGCGGCGGTACGGGACCACGCCGACCGGATGCTGGTGATGTACGCGGGGCGGTTGGTGGAGGCGGGGCCGGTGGAGGAGGTGTTCGCGGGGCCGAGGGCTCCTTATACGGCGGGGCTGCTGGCGTCGGTGCCGGTGGACGAGGAGGCGCCCTTTCAGGGGCGCGGGGCTGTGACAGATGCGGCTCCGCCGCGATGGGGGTCCCCCCGCGCGAGCTCGATTCGAGCGTGGGGGGACCCCCATCGCGGC
>NZ_JAAKZX010000369.1 GCF_011045025.1 Streptomyces ureilyticus | reverse complement strand
GGTTGGTCTCGTGGGCTCGGGGTGGGGCTTTGCGGGGTCGTCCAGCCAGTAGGAGCCGGGCTGGGCGTCGGCGAGCGACTTTGTCCAACGGGTCGTGCCTGGTGTGGTCATGCCTGGCGTGGTCATGCCTTTTGCCTGTTCCGGCGACCGCTGATGACCATTCCGGCCAGCACGATCAGGACGGCGACGATGAACATGCCCGTACCGATGACATTGATCTGGACCGGTGTGCCGCGTTGTGCCGAGCCCCAGACGAACATGGGGAAGGTGACGGTCGCGCCCGCGTTGAAATTGGTGATGATGAAATCGTCGAAGGAGAGCGCGAAGGCGAGCAGCGCGCCCGCGACGATTCCGGGGGCCGCGATGGGCAGGGTGACCCGGACGAAGGTCTGGAGCGGTCCGGCGTACAGGTCGCGTGCGGCTTCTTCCAGCTTGGGGTCCATCGACATGACGCGCGCTTTGACGGCTGTCACGACGAAGCTGAGGCAGAACATGATGTGGGCGATCAGGACCGTCCAGAAACCCAACTGAGCCCCCATGTTGAGGAAGAGCGTCAGCAGGGAGGCGGCCATCACGACCTCGGGCATCGCCATGGGAAGGAAGATCAGCGAGTTCACGGCGCCCCGCGCACGGAAGCGGTAGCGGACCAGCGCGAAGGCGATCAGTGTGCCGAGCACCGTGGCTCCGAGGGTCGCCCAGACCGCGATCTGCAGGCTGAGCGCGAGCGAGCCGCACAGATCAGCGACGCCGCACGGGTCGGTCCACGCCTCCGTGGAGAACTGCTGCCATTCGTAGTTGAAGCGCCCTTTGGGGTTGTTGAAGGAGAAGACCGTGACGACGACGTTCGGCAGGAGCAGATATCCGAGCGTCAACAGGCCCGCTATGACGACGAGATGGCGCTTGAGCCAGCGTACGAGGGACATTTAGACCAGATCCTCCGTCCCCGACTTGCGAATGTAGAGCGTGACGATGATGAGGATCGCGGCCATGAGGATGAAGGAAAGGGCCGCGGCCGTCGGATAGTCGAGAACCCGCAGGAACTGCCCCTGGATCACGTTTCCGACCATGCGCGTGTCCGTGGAGCCGAGCAGATCGGCGTTGACGTAATCACCACTGGCGGGGATGAACGTGAGGAGCGTGCCGGAGACGACACCCGGCATGGACAGCGGGAACGTCACTTTGCGGAAGGTTGTGAACGGCTTGGCGTACAGGTCGTTCGCCGCTTCGTGGAGGCGTCCGTCGATGCGCTCGAGTGAGGTGTAGAGCGGCAGGATCATGAACGGCAGGAAGTTGTACGTGAGTCCGCAGACCACCGCGAGCGGCGTGGCCAGTACGCGGTCGCCTGCCGTGAGGCCGAGCCAGCTCGTGACGTCCAGCAGGTGCAGCGAGTTGAGGGCGCCGACGACCGGGCCGCCGTCCGCGAGGATCGTCTTCCAGGCGAGCGTACGGATCAGGAAGCTGGTGAAGAACGGCGCGATGACCAGGATCAGGATCAGATTGCGCCAGCGGCCCGCGCGGAACGCGATCAGATACGCGAGCGGATAGCCGAGCAGCAGACACAGGGCGGTGGCGGTGCCGGCGTAGAGGACCGAGCGCAGGAACTGCGGCCAGTACTCGGAGATCGCGTCCCAGTAGGTCGCGAAGTGCCAGGTGACCTTGTAGCCCTCCTCCAGCGAGCCCGTCTGCACGGACGTGGAGGCCTGGTAGACCATCGGCAGCGCGAAGAAGAGCAGCAGCCAGAGGATGCCGGGCAGGAGCAGCCAGTACGGGGTGAGGCGGCCTCTTCTGCGCGGGGGCTTCTTCTGCGGGGTGGGTGCGAGAGGCGGTGGCGCCTCGGTGACGGTCGTCATGCCGAGGCCTCTTCTCCGACTGTCTCGACACCGGCGTCGATGTCCTGGGTCGCGTCGAGGCCGAAGGTGTGTGCCGGGCTCCAGTGCAGGACGACCTCGGCGCCGGGGACGAGCCGGGCGTCGCGGTCGATGTTCTGGGCGTAGACCTCGAACTCGGGGCAGACGGGGCTGTCGATGACGTACTGCGTGGAGACGCCGATGAAACTGCTGTCGGCGATCTTCCCGGTGATGCGGTTGCGGTCCTCGGGTATCCCGCCCGCGTCCTCTGCATGCGTGAGGGAGATCTTCTCGGGGCGGACGCCGACCAGGACCTTGCCGCCGGTCGTGGTGGGCGCCGAACAGCGCGCGGCCGGCAGGGAGAGCTTGCCGCCACCTGCCCTGAGCACGATCTCGTCGCCGCTCTTCGTGTCGACCTCGGCCTCGATGAGATTCGAGGTGCCGAGGAAGTTGGCGACGAACGTGGTCTGCGGGTTCTCGTAGAGGTCGGCGGGCGAGCCGAGTTGCTCGACCCGGCCCGCGTTCATCACGGCGACCGTGTCGGCCATCGTCATGGCCTCCTCCTGGTCGTGCGTGACGTGGATGAACGTGATGCCCACCTCGGTCTGGATGCGCTTGAGTTCGAGCTGCATCTGGCGGCGCAGCTTGAGGTCGAGGGCGCCGAGCGGCTCGTCGAGGAGCAGCACCTTGGGGTGGTTGATCAGGGCGCGGGCGACGGCGACGCGCTGCTGCTGGCCGCCGGAGAGCTGGTGCGGCTTCTTGCGGGCCTGCTCGCCGAGCTGGACGAGGTCGAGCATCTCCCCGACCTGCTTCTTCACCGACTTGATGCCGCGCCGGCGCAGACCGAAGGCGACGTTCTCGAAGATGTCGAGGTGCGGGAAGAGGGCGTACGACTGGAAGACGGTGTTCACCGGCCGCTTGTAGGGCGGCAGGTTCGTCACGTCCTGGTCTCCCAGGGACACGTTTCCCGAAGTGGGCTCCTCCAGGCCCGCGATCATCCGCAGGGTGGTGGTCTTTCCGCAACCCGAGGCCCCTAGGAGGGCGAAAAACGATCCCTGGGGGACGGTCAGGTCGAGCGGGTGGACGGCAGTGAAGGAGCCGTAGGTCTTACTCATCCCGGAGAGGCGGACGTCACCGCTGTTGTCGTTCGTCATGGAGGTCACGCCCCTGTCAGCTTTGCGAACTTCTCTTCGTAGGCCGTCTCTTCCTTGCTGCTCAGAGAGCGGAAGGAGCGCGACTTGGCGGCCATGGCCGCGTCGGGAATGATCAAGGGATTGTTCGCCGCTTCCTCGTCGAACTTCGCGAGTTCGGCTTTCACACCGTCCACGGGGCATACGAAGTTGATGTACGCGGCGAGTTGGGCGGCCGGGCCGGGCTCGTAGTAGTAGTCGATGAGCCGTTCGGCGTTGGTCTTGTGGCGGGCCTTGTTGGGGACCAGCAGGTTGTCGGTGGAGGTCAGGTAGCCGCTGTCCGGGATGACGAAGTCCACGTCCGGGCTGTCCGCCTTGAGCTGGACGACGTCACCGGCCCAGGCGAGACAGGCCGCGAAGTCGCCCTTGGAGAGGTCGGCCGTGTAGTCGTTGCCGGTGAAGCGGCGGATCTGGCCCTTGTCGACGGCCTTCTGAAGGCGGTCGATCGCCGCGTCGAAGTCGTCGTCGGTGAACTTCCCCGGGGCCTTGCCCATGTCGAGCAGCGTCATGCCGACGCTGTCCCGCATCTCCGACAGGAAGCCGACGCGTCCCTTGAGCTTGGGGTTGTCGAGCAGGTCGGAGACGGACTTCACCTCCTCGCCGTCGAGCGCCTTCTTGTTGAACGCGATGACCGTGGAGATGCCGGTCCAGGGATAGGAGTACGCACGTCCCGGATCCCAGTCGGGGTTGCGGAACTGCTGGGAGAGGTTGGCGTACGCATGCGGCAGGTTGGACGGGTCCAGTTTCTGGACCCACCCGAAGCGGATGAGCCGGGCGGCGAGCCAGTCGGTGACGCAGATGAGGTCGCGGCCGGTGTCCTGGCCCGCTGCCAGCTGCGGCTTGATCTTGCCGAAGAACTCGACGTTGTCGTTGATGTCCTGGGTGTACTTGACCTTGATGCCGGTGCGCTGGGTGAACGCGTCGAGGGTGGGGTGCCGCTTCTCGCTGTCGTCGACGTCCATGTACTCGGTCCAGTTGGAGAAGCTGATCCGCTTCTCCTTGGCCGAGTGGTCGTCGGAGTCGACTCCCGCGGTGTTCTTCGCCGCCGGGATGCCACAGGCGCTCAGCGCTGCGGCGCCGCCGAGGGTGAGCGCGCCACCGGTAGTGGCCCGCAGCAGCGAGCGGCGGCTGAGGGAGGTCCGGCCGTTGCGTAGGTGGTCCATGTCGATCTCCTCCGCCGTCGCGATCCCCTCCAGGGTGGGGGTGGCGTGGCTCCAGCTCGATTTGAAGGCCGATCCTGACAGAGGGGGGCCTGTCCAACAAGTGATTCCGTTGTTGCCATTTGGTTAAGCGACGGAATCGGTTGGGAGTGGGGGTGCCTCCGGCGGTTGGGCGGGCCCCCGTCCCCTCCCGCCGGCGGGAAGCTGCGGAATTCGTCGGGGCGCGGGCGCCTTCCGGGGCGGGGGGAGTCGCAGGCTTTTCAGGGGCGCGGGCAGTCGCAGGCCTTTTAGGGGCGCGGGGAAC
>NZ_JAAKZX010000368.1 GCF_011045025.1 Streptomyces ureilyticus | reverse complement strand
GTCATGGGGTGGGGTGCTCCAGAGCTCGGTGGGAGAGGGCGGCGACGGCGGCTGCCAGCAGGGCGGGCAGCAGCAGTGCGGTGGACAGGGTGGTGACGCTGGCGAGGGCGCCGATGAGGGCGGGGCCGGCCAGAAGGCCGAGGTAGCCGGTGACGGCGACGGTGGCCACGGACCTGGGGCCGCCGACTCCGGCAGCGGTGATGAGGCAGGGGACGGTGAGGGACAGGCCGAGTCCGAAGACCGCCCAGCCGGCCAGGGCCCCTGGAGTGCTGGAGCTGGCGACGCCGGTAAGCAGCCCGGCCGCGGCGGCGACTGCGCCGGCGCGTACGACGGTGGGGGCGCCGAAGGCTGCGGTGAGCCGGTCGCCGGTCAGCCGCCCGGTAGCCATGGCCGCGCTGTAGAGGGCGAAGGCGGCGGCGCTCGCGGCCGTCGAGGCTCCCAGACTGTGCAGGTGGACTGCGGCCCAGTCGGCGGCGGCTCCTTCCCCCAGCAGGGTCGCTGCAGCCAGCGCCCCCAGCAGCCACAGCTTCCCGGCCGGGAGTGCCGACCGGTCCTCGCCGTGAGTGCGGTTGGCGGGTGTACTCGAGTGATCGGTACCGCTCAGGGAGCGGGTGGCCGGCACGGCGGCGAGCGTAGCTCCCATGAGGATCAGGCCCACCCCGAGGAAGAGGGTGCTGTGCGCGGTGTGGGCGGTGAAGGCCGCCAGGGCGGCGCCGCCGAGGGCACCGAGGGAGTAGGCGGCGTGGAGGCCGGACATGATGGGGCGGCCGGCCGCGTTCTGGCAGCGCACGGCCGCGGAGTTGGCGGCGACATCCAGTACGCCGTGCGCGACACCGAAGGCGAGGGCGGCCGTAAGCAGTGAGGGCAGGCTGTCGCACTGGCCCAGGAGGGCGAGGCATCCGGCCAGGCTGCTGGCCCCGAGGGTGAGCAAGGCGGGAAGCCGCGCAGGCCCGGCGAGACGGCCTGCGATCTGCAGTCCTGCGACCATGCCGAGCGCGGCGGCCAGCAGCACCAGGGCCAGGTGCGCGGTGCTCAGGTGGGCGGCCTGCTGGACGGCCGGCATCCGGGCGCCCCAGACGGCCATGACCATCCCGAGGCCAAGGAAGTAGCCGGTCAGCAGGCCACGGCTGCGCCGGTCAGACGCAGGTATTCCGCTCACGCTGCGGTGTTGGCGTCGAGAGCTCTACTCACCTCGACGGTGAGGCAACCGGCGGCCTGTTCGGCACGTGCACGCGCCAGTTCGGCCGTGGATCCGGTGGTGATCAGGAAGCCGGCCCGGGCGGTGAACAGGTTGCCGCCGTCCACCGGCAGGACCAGCTGGTCGCCGGGGCGGTGCTGGAAGCGCAGCCTTTCCAGCCACGGCGGGCGGGGCCCCTCGAAGTGAAGCCTGGTGAGGGTGCCGGAGGTCTCGGGGTAGATCAGTTGGATGGCGGCGGCCGAAGACCGGGCGGGGGTGAGGTCGGGTCTGCGGTCGCAGGCGATGTCGGCTGCGGCGCGTGGCAGGTCGATGCCGGTGGCGAGGCGCACCAGATGGCAAATCATGTCCCCGGCGAGGCGGCCGTTGACCTCCACCAGGCGCGGTCGGCCCTGGACCAGGCGCATTTCGACGTGGCTGATGCCGCCGGTGATCCCGAGCGCGCTGACCGCTGCCCGCGCGGTGGGGGCGACCACGTCGAGGAGCGGGTCGGCGGCGTCGACACAGTGCGCGAGCTGCTCGAAGTGCGGGGGTGCGCTGATGGTCTTGCGGTTGACCGCGACCACCGTGGTGGCGCCCCGGTAGGTGGCGCACTCGACCGAGATCTCCGGCCCGTCAAGGTATTCCTCGACCAGCACGCTCGTGTTCTCCGCCCCCGGCCCGGCCGTACGTCCAGCTGCTCGATACGCGGCAGTGAGCTGGGCGGGGGTGTCGACACGGAGCACGCCGATGCTGCCCGCGTGCGCGGCGGGCTTCAGGACGACCGGGTAGCCGATCTGCTCCGCCGCGGCCTGTGCCTCGTGGCGGCTGCGGACGCTCACCGACGCGGCCGACGGCACGCCGTGGCGGGCGAACAGGCTCCGGGCGGTGGCCTTGTTGCGGCATGCCTGCATCACTTCGGGCGCGGTGGTGGGCAGGCCGAGCTGACGGGCGAGGCGGGCGACCGCAACGACGTACCACTCAGTCCAGGTGAACGCGCCGGCCAGGTCGTAACGGTCGGCCAGGGTCCGGCCGGCGGCGGACAGCGCCGCCTGGTCCGTGGGATCTGGCACGACCACGCAGTCCCTGATGAAGGGCACTTCCCACGAGGGCTCCTCGCTGGTGATAAGGACGACGTCGTAGGCGGCGGCCACGGATTCCAGGCAGTAACCGCGATAAGCCTCATCGGGCGCGGCCACGACCAGGACGACAGGTCGGTCGGACAAGAAGGTGCTCCTCGAAGAATCGGGTGGCGGAAGGGTTTGGCGGGCCGGTGGTCATGGGCTGCGCCGGCGGAGGCCCACTGCGGGTGCTCGGCCAGCAATCGCCGTGCGTACAGGGCGGTGTAGTTGTTGTTGAGGCCCGTCGCGCCGTGCGGGTGGTGCCAACGCAGGGCCTCGAACAGTGCCTTCATGCCGACCCGTGTCGCACCGGCGGCGAGGCGCGCGGCGACGAGCTGCTCCAGGGCCCGGTACACCCAGGGATGTTGGGAGTCGAAGGCGTGGAACTGCTCGGTGATCGTCGGCCGCACGCCCTGGTGCGGGAGATCGAGGTGAGCTCGTCCGTCCTGCGTGAGGGTGGACATGAGCGTCGAAGGCTCCTCTCCTACCGGGAAGGTCAGGCCGGGAATGTGGGCAGAGCGGGCAGGGTGCGCAGGCGGGTGAAGGCGACCGCGAAGCCGAGGGCCTGCAGGAGTGCGGCGACGGTGATGGCGTGCCCGAGCTGGGCGAGGGGCACGGCCGCGACGAGCAGGCCGGCGGCGGGGAAGGGCAGCAGGAGCAGCAGGACCGTCACGGCGAGGGTGCTGCCGAACACGTCGGGCGGGATCAGGTGGGAGCGCAGGGTGCGGAAGACGACCGTGAGGCTGCCTTCTCCGGCCATCACGACGGCGATCAGCAGGAGGTAGCCGCGGTAGGTATCGGCCTGGGCGACGGCGAACGTCGCTGCGGCCGCGACGGTGGCGGCCACGGCGCCGACCGGCCACAGGCCCCAGCGGTCGATCGCGGCGCGGGATGCGGTGATGGCGAGCAGGGAGGCGACGGCTGCGGCAGACCAGATGAGTCCGGCATCCGCGCTGGAGTGGTCCAGCTCGGTGACGACGATGACCGGGACGGCGGCCTGCAGGAGGGCCATGGCTGCGTTGGAGACGACCAGGCCGCCCACCAGCCAGGCGAGGGCGGGCAGCGAGCGCAGCGTCGCCCAGCCCGCCCGCAGTCCCCGCTGGGCAGGAGCCACACCGGGCGGTGCGGTGCGCACGCTAGGGCCGAGTGCGGCGGCGAGGAGGGACAGGCTCGCCAGCGTTGCGAGCATGACGGCCGGGCCGCCGTGCTCCAGCAGCAGGCCGGAGATCGCGGGCCCGGCCAGCGTGGCGCTCTGGTCGATCCCCAGCAGGACGGACTGCACCCGGTGCGCCCGGGGGCCGGCCTTCCGGCTCGCCGCACTGCCGGTGGTTTCGGCCGCCACGAAACTGAACTCGGTGAGCACGCCGGTGAAGGCGGCGAGCAGCATCACTGTGACCGTCGCGGCCAGGGTTCGGGCGTCGAGGGCGGTGAGAACGATGGCGGCGGCGAGCACGACGAAGGCCCGGGCGAGGCAGGCGGCACGGAAGACGCGGGCCGTGCCGTAACGGTCGACCAAGGTGCCGGCCACGGTGAACGCGCCGATCCGCGGGATCCACTCCAGCGCGAAGGCCAGCCCAGTCAGGGCCGCCGATCCGGTGGTGGCCAGGACGAGCAGGGGGATGCCATAGGTGGTCATCGCGAACGCGGCGGCATCCGCCCCGCGCGGCAGATAGATCCCGCGCACCAGGGCCGCGGTAGGACGCGCCACCGCGCCCGGCGTCACGCGGCGACGCCGTAGGCGCCGCGGATCTGCTGGGACGGGTGCGCGTGGATCCACTCGGCCAGCAGCCGGTGGACGCGGCCGAGTCCGGCGGCGGCCTCGCCGCCGGTGGTACGAGGATCCACCGCGGCCGGCTCGCCGAGCAGGGCGAAGGTGTGGCGGATCCGCCCGGCGAAGTCGCAGATCGGCGCCGGCTGGTTGTGACGTCGGGCCCAGCGAGCGGTCGCGTCGTAGACATCGGCGAGGTCCCCTCCCTCTGCGGTGAGGCCCAGGCCGCAGGAGGAGCGGTCGAGGAGTCCGAGGGCGTCCGCCTGCTCGATGGCCTGCCGGATCTGATGCGGGGTGAGGTCGGTGAGGGTGCGGGCCAGCTCGCGGGGCGGGATGGCCCCGTGGTCGTCGATCTCGCTGACCAGGCGGATCAGGGCGGCCGAAGACAGCGCCGTGCACGCGGCCTGGAGCTGCTGAGGGGAGAGGGAGGGGATCATCGGCGGACTCCTCCGGCCAGCAGGGCGGGCACCGGGGCCGGGGTGGCGTGGGAGAACAGGTCGCCGTGGTGCCAGGCAGGGCGGCGGGCGGGC
>NZ_JAAKZX010000367.1 GCF_011045025.1 Streptomyces ureilyticus | reverse complement strand
GTCTGGGGGCGCAGCCCCCAGCGGGGTCCAGGGGCGGAGCCCCTTGGTATGGGACGGGTAAGGGCGGCGGGGGCGGAATAAACCGCAGACCGGCCCCCGTTAGGAAGCCGCGGACCCAACGTCGTACCCAGCAGGAGGAACCCCGTGGCGGCAGACGAGATACGAGGCGACACGGCGGGCACCGCCCCGGTGCCGCTTTCCGTGCTGGACCTGGCAACCGTCGGCGCCGGCCACACCGCCACCGACGCCCTCCGCACCAGCGTCGAAATCGCCCGCCTCGCAGAGACCCGCGGATTCCACCGCTACTGGGTGGCCGAGCACCACTCCATGCCCGGCGTGGCATCGACCTCCCCCGCCGTGATCCTCGCCCACCTCGCCGCCCACACGGCCCGCATACGCCTCGGCTCGGGCGGCGTGATGCTGCCCAACCACGCGCCCCTGGTCATCGCGGAACAGTTCGGCACCCTGGAGGCCATGGCCCCGGGCCGTATCGACCTGGGCCTCGGCCGCGCCCCCGGCACGGACGGAGCGACGGCCGCGGCCCTGCGCCGCACCGACCGGCTCAACGAGGGCGCCGACGACTTCCCCCAGCAACTAGCGGAGCTGACCCGCTTCCTGGACGACGACTTCCCGGACGGCCACCCCTACGCCCGTATCCACGCGGTCCCGGGCCCCGTCCAGGCCACGGCCCCCGGCGGCGTACAGGACCCGCACCGCCCACCGGTGTGGCTCCTCGGCTCCTCCGGGTTCAGCGCCCGTCTTGCCGGCACCCTCGGCCTCCCGTTCGCCTTCGCGCACCACTTCTCGGCCCAGAACACGATCCCGGCCCTCGACCTCTACCGGGAGTCGTTCACACCCTCCGAAGCCCTCGACGCCCCGTACGCCCTCATCGGCGTCTCCGCGCTCGCCACGGACGACGAGAAGGAGGCCCGCCGCCAGGTCATGGCCGCGGCCCTGAACATGATCCGCCTGCGCACCGGGCGCCCGGGACTCGTCCCCACCCCCGAGGAGGCGGAGGCGTACGAATTCAGCCCCATGGAGCGGGAGTTCATCGACTCCTGGAACGCCAACGTCGTCCACGGCACCGCGGACGAGGTCCGAGCAGGCCTCGACGACCTCCAAAAGCGCACGGGCGCGGACGAGTTGATGCTCACCAGCCACGCCCACAGCGGAGACGTACGCCTGCGCTCGTACGAACTGATCGCCGACGCCTACGAGTTGCCGCAGACTCGGACGGCTCAGGTCTGAGGACAGTCCGCCCCTGAGTCTGCCCCTGTCAATAGTGCGGAGATACGATCCGCCGCCACCGGCCGGGAGTACAGCCACCCCTGGCCGGTGTCGCAGCCGATACGCCGCAGCCGGGAGGCCTGGCCGGCGGTCTCCACGCACTCGGCGGTGACCGTCAGGCCCAGGCGGTGGGCGAGTTCGATGAGGGCCTCGACGATGACCTCGTCGGCGGGGTTCGCCCGGTTGCCGGCCTCCTCGTACTGGAAGCCCCGTACGAACGAGCCGTCGAGCTTCAGGACGGAGACCGGGAGGCGGCTGAGGTAGGCGAGGTTGGAGTATCCGGTGCCGAAGTCGTCGATGGCGATGCGTACGCCCATGTCGCTGAGCGCTTGCAGAGCCTGAAGCGGGCGGCCCGCTGAGCCCATCACGGCCGACTCGGTGAGCTCCAACTGGAGGAGATGCGGGGCGAGTCCGGTCTCCGAGAGGATCGCCGCGACATCCGCCACCAGGTCGGAGTCCCAGACCTGACGCACCGCCACATTCACGCTCACGAAGACCGGCGGCACATCCGGGTGGTCCAACTGCCAGCGGCGCGCCTGTCGGCAGGCCGCGCCCAGCACCCAGCGCCCCAACTGCACGATGGAACCGTCTTCTTCAGCAAGTCCGATGAACCGATTCGGCGTCAGCGTGCCGAACTGAGGATGGTTCCACCGGACCAGCGCCTCGACGCCGCGTACACCGCCGTCCTCCATGCCCACCAACGGCTGGTATTCCAGGGCGAACTCACCCTTCTCGATGGCGGGGCGGAGGGTGGAGGCGAGGGCCTGACGCGTCATGCGATGGGCGTTGCGCTCCGGGTCGAAGAGGGTCCAGCGGGACTTGCCGTCGGCCTTCGCCCAGTACAGCGTCGTATCGGCGGCCTGCATCAGACAGGTCGCGGTGGTTTCGGCCGCGTGCCGCTCGACGACCCCGATCGAGGCCGAAACCGACAGCCGCTGCCCGGAGATGTCGAAGGGCGTCTGAAGGGCCGTCAGTACGGACTTGGCGAGCTCCGCCAGTTGCTCCGTACCCGTCGAGTCCTCGACCAGCAGCGCGAACTCGTCGCCGCCGAGCCGGGCGACCAGCGGTTTGGCCGCCCGCTCGTGCCCGGCCTCGTCCGCACAGCGCGTCAGCCGCTCGGCGACGGCCGCGAGCAGCCGGTCGCCGATGCGGTGGCCGAGGGTGTCGTTGACCGCCTTGAAGCCGTCGAGGTCCAGGTAGCACAGCCCGATCCGGCCGGTGCCGGACTCCTCGTACGCCTCCGCCTCCAAGGCGGCCGACAGGCGCTCGAAGAACAGGGTGCGGTTGGGCAGCCGCGTCACCGGGTCGTGCATCTGCAAGTGCCGCAGGCGCGCCTGGAGTTCACGGCGGGCGCTGATGTCACAGACCGACACCAGCACGGCCTGTTCCTCTTCGGGCAGCGGAGACACCGTCACCTGGGCCCAGAGGGAGTGCCCGTCGGGGTGTTTGAGCCGTCGGGTGCAGCGCAGTCTGGCCTGCCGGCCACGCAGCACCTCGCGGTACGCGTGCCAGGTGCGGGCGTCGGAGGCGAGGTCCACCAGATCGGCGGCGACCCGGCCCGCGAGTCCGTCCGGGCCGGCGCCGAGCAGCGCGGCCAGGGCGTCGTTGGCCGTGACGACCAGCCCCTCGCGGTCGACGACGGCCATCGCCACGGGGGCGAAGTCGAAGGCGGCCCGGAACGTACGGTCTTCCAGGTCGTCGGGCGTACTGCCGACTTCGAGGCCGTCGGTCGTGTTGCCGGCTTCGAGGTCCTCGGTAGTGCTGCCGGTCTCACGGGTTCCGGTGCCAGCGCGTGGAGGCTCGGCGCTTCCAGCGGGGGTGCGTGGAGGCTCGGCCTCGGCGCGTGATGTCACCGGTTCGGTACGTGTGGTACGCGTATCGGCGTATGAGGCCTGAGTGTCGACGCGTGGGGTCGTCTCCTCGTGAGAAATCGGCTGACTGTCACTTTCTGTGACAGTCAGCCGGACGGGATTCGCCGTCGATACCGGCCCATCGGACGTTCCGCTCACCGCTCGCTCCCGCTGTGCACTCGTTACTCGTACAGGTCTCGTCGGGTGGTCGGCCGGTGGAGGACGGCCGCTCTAGCCGTGTCCGCGCAGGAAAGTGTGCCGATCATAGAGGCTGGCCCGAACGCCTTCCAGCTACTCCTCAGTCTCCCCAATTAACCGGCTCTTCTGACAGATCGTTTCTGCCCGCACGTGGACGGGTTCCTTCAGTGGCCGATCGCTTGTGACGTTCCGTGAGCGCTCTGAGTGTCCGCTTCCCCGTGGCGGGCTCATTCGGATGCCCTCGCGCTCACCCTTCTGGTGCAGACAAACAGGGCGTGAGTGATCAAATGCGGACAGGCTGGGCGTGGTATCCCGAATTCCGCACCGGAGGTCGAAGTGCCGCGTCTGTTCCCCCTCAAGGGGCTCACCCGTGGCGGGGCACGACCTCGTTGGCGTGGTCCCGCGGCACTGTTCACCTCCATGACGGCGCTCGCCGCCACCTCCCTGGCGGCAGGCCCTGCCAACGCCGTACCGCCCTCAGCGCCCTGTGCCCTGAAGCGGACCGACGCCCACCACTCCGTGGGCCTCGACACCTGGAACACCGCCTATCCGCGCCCCGACCGCAGCCTCGACGCGGTGATGGTCTTCCTCTCCTTCCCCGACTCCGTCCCGCGGACCACACCCACCGAACTGACGGCCGAGCACTTCCCTGCCACCAGCCGCTTCTTCGAACGCGCCTCCTACGGCAAGTTCACGCTGCGCCCGCACGCGGTTCATGCTTGGCTTCCGATGCCGCGCGTCTCCACGGCGTACGCCATACAGCGCGACTGGAACTCCGCGCGCCGTTCCGCGTATCTGCGCGACGCCCTCGCCGCGTCCGACCCCCGGGTCGACTTCTCGCGCTACGACGTCGTCTACTTCGTCGCCGACCCGGACGCGCCCGGCGTCAACTCGGACGCGACGAAGGTGGTCAACCTGGAGACGCCGCTACGGGCCGACGGCACGGACATCCGCCGGGTCGTCACGGTCTTCGAGCAGCATCCGCCGGACCGGCTGGTCCTGGCTCACGAAACGGGCCACGTCTTCGACCTGCCCGACCTCTACCACCGGCCGCCCGACGACCGGGGCGACTGGGACACCTACGTCGGCGACTGGGACCTCATGGGCAGCCAGTTCGGCCTCGCACCGGATCTCTTCGGGTGGCACAAGTGGAAGCTCGGCTGGCTGGAACCGCGGCAGGTGTCGTGTGTGCAGGGCGCGGGCGGCGAGGGTGCGCGGCTGGCGTTGGAGCCCTTGGGGGCGGGCGGTCCGGCGGTGGC
>NZ_JAAKZX010000366.1 GCF_011045025.1 Streptomyces ureilyticus | reverse complement strand
TCCGAAGCCATGATCCACATCGCCTCGGTCGACAACCTCGCCAGGCGCATAACGGACGAGACCACCCCCACCTGGCGAGGAACTTACTAGGGCATCAAGGGCAATCTGCCTACCTCAAACGCCCTCTGAGACGACCTGCCTTTGGCCGTGGCGCTGCGCGGGCGGCTTGGCCACGTGTAGGGCGGAAGGAGCCCATGGTCGGTTAGGGTCGCCTCGTGGCGGACGAAGCGGCTCCGTCCCAGTGAAATTGATTGGCCTGGGGTGCGTCGCGGCCGGCTCGGCCGGCAGGAGTCGACTGATGCATCCTCGTTGTGCCCTGATGTGCCCTCGCGGTGGGCGATCTGGGTAAAAATGCAGGTCAGAGGCATGTTCTGGGGGCGCAGTGCGATTGAGAGTGGAGTTCACGACCGAGCCCTTCGACCTCGACGAGGCGCCGCCGCACGCGCTGGTCGCCCGCGAGGTCATCGAGGCGGCGGAGCTGGACGCGGTGGACGTCGGCCCGTTCGGCAATACCGCGGAGGGCAGCGCCGACGCCGTACTCACCGCCGTGGACGCCCTGCTGCGCAAGACCTTGGACTCCGGCGCCACCCGGATCTCGCTGCAGTTCAACGTGATCGCGGAGGACGAGGCGTGACCGGCACCGGGGACGTGACAGGTATCGGGGACGAGCCCTTCATCACGGCCGTGAAGCCGCTGGTCGACGCCATGGGCGGCGAGATGCTGCCGCCCGACCAGGCCGGCGAGGACGATGTCGTACTCACCTGGGAGGGCACCGACGTCGTCGCCGTACGCCTGCCGCAGCTCGCCGACTCCCTGGACCACATCCTCGCCGCGCTGGAACGCAAGCAGGGCAAGCCACTTGCCGAGCTCGACCGCAAGGCCAAGCAGGAGGTCGTACGGATCCTCGAGGCGCGCGGAGCGTTCTCCGTACGGCACGGCGTGGAAACCGTCGCGAGCGCCCTCGGCGTCAGCAGGTTCACGGTCTACAACTACCTAAATCGTGAGAAAGAGGCCTGAGCAGAGGCCACCCCTTCGACTCTTTCAACAAACTGTTGACGTCGTGTGGTCGCAGGGCGTTAGCTGGTCCCCGTGACTTCGAGTACTTCGCCTTCTTCGACGCCGGGCCTCGCCCGGTTCAACGCCCTGGAGGAGCACGCGGCCGCCGCGGTGCTCCACGAGGCCTGTGCCTCGGCGGAGTGGGGGCGCAGGCTGCTCGCGGGGCGTCCGTACGCCACGGCCGACGACCTCCTCGCCGCCAGTGACGCCGCCATGGCGGAGCTGGCCGAAGGCGACCTGGCGGAGGCCATGGCCGGGCACCCGCCCATCGGCCGCCCCAAGCCGGGCGACCCGACCTCCTCTCGCGAGCAGCGCGGCATGGCCGGCGCCTCGGAGGAGCTGAAGGCCGAGATGCTCGAACTCAACCTGGCGTACCAGGAGAAGTTCGGCCACGTGTTCCTGATCTGCGCCACCGGCCTGACCGGCGAGCAGATGAGGGACGCGGTGAACGTACGGATCGGCAACTCGCCGGAGCAGGAGCGCGAGATCGTCCGCACCGAGCTGGGCAAGATCAACCGCATCCGTCTCGCCCGGCTCGTAGAAGAACTCCTGGAAGAACTCGGAGAACCCGTGGAAGAACAGGACGACGCCTGATGAGTACCGCATCGGTGTCCACCCACATCCTGGACACCAGTATCGGCCGCCCCGCGCAGGGCGTGCCCGTCTCGCTGTCGGCACGCGGAGCCGGCAACGAGGCCGAGTGGACGGCGCTCGGCACCTCCGCCACGGACGCCGACGGACGCTGCAAGGACCTTCCGGCAGTGCCACCCGGCACCACGCACGTACGGCTCTGTTTCGAGACCGAGGCGTACCTCTCCGTGCACCGGGACGAGGCCGCGTTCTTCCCGGAGGTCACGGTCACCTTCACCGTGACGCCTGGCGAGCACTACCACGTACCGCTGCTGCTCAACCCGTTCGGCTACTCCGTATACCGAGGGAGCTAGTGCCCGATGCCCATCCTTGGACAGAACCAGTACGGCAAGGCCGAGAACCGAGTCGTCAAGATCACGCGGGACGGCGCCACCCACCACATCAAGGACCTCAACGTCTCGGTGTCGCTGAGCGGCGACATGGACGAGGTCCACTACTCCGGCTCCAACGCGAACGTCCTGCCGACCGACACCACCAAGAACACCGTGTACGCCTTCGCCAAGGAGCACGGCATCGAGTCCGCCGAGCAGTTCGGCATCCACCTCGCCCGCCACTTCGTGACCGGCCAGGAGCGGATCCACCGGGCGCGCATCCGCATCGAGGAGTACGCCTGGGAGCGCATCGAGAACTCCGGGGACGGCGCGCACTCCTTCGTCCGCAAGGGCCAGGAGACCCGCCTCACCCAGATCACGTACGACGGCGAGCAGTGGGAGATCGTCTCCGGCCTCAAGGATCTGGTCGTGATGAACTCGACGAACTCCGAATTCTGGGGCTACGTCAAGGACAAGTACACGACACTCCCCGAGGCGTACGACCGCATCCTGGCCACCGAGGTCTCCGGCCGCTGGCGCTTCAACTGGAGTGACGACGAACAGGAGATGCCCGACTGGGAGACGTCGTACGAGCAGGTGAAGAAGCACATGCTCCAGGCCTTCGCCGAGACCTACTCCCTCTCGCTCCAGCAGACGCTCTACGCGATGGGCGCGCGCATCATCGACCACCGCCACGAGATCGACGAGATCCGCTTCTCGCTCCCGAACAAGCACCACTTCCTCGTCGATCTCGAGCCGTTCGGGCTCAAGAACGACAACGAGGTGTACTTCGCCGCCGACCGCCCGTACGGCCTGATCGAGGCCACGGTCCTGCGGGACGGCTGCGAAGAGAAGATCCCGGCGGACCTCACCAACCTCTGAAGGACGAACCATGGCAGCAGCTCAGCGCATCGTCATCGAGAACTGCGCGATCGCGACCGTGGACGCCGACGACACCGAGTACGCCTCGGGACACGTGATCGTGGCCGGCAACCGCATCGAGTCGCTCGGTGCGGGCAAGGCCCCCGAGGGCCTGGAGGACGTCGTACGCCGTATCGACGCGAGCGGTCACCTCGTAACGCCCGGCCTGGTCAACACGCACCACCACTTCTACCAGTGGCTCACCCGCGGCCTCGCCACGGACCACAACCTCTTCAACTGGCTCGTCGCGCTCTACCCGACCTGGGCGCGCATCGACGAGCAGATGACGTACGCGGCGGCGCAGGGCTCGCTCGCCATGATGGCCCGCGGCGGTGTCACCACCGCGATGGACCACCACTACGTGTTCCCGAAGGGCTCCGGCGACCTGTCGGGCGCGATCATCCGCGCGGCCCGCGAGACGGGCGTCCGCTTCACCCTCGCCCGCGGCTCCATGGACCGCGGCGAGAAGGACGGCGGTCTGCCGCCGGACTTCGCGGTCGAGACCCTCGAAGGCGCGCTCGCCGCCACCGAGGCGACCGTCGACGCACACCACGACGACTCCTTCGACGCCATGACGCAGGTGGCCGTGGCCCCCTGCTCGCCGTTCTCGGTGTCGACCGAACTGATGAAGCAGGGCGCCGAGTTGGCGCGACGCAAGGGTGTACGGCTGCACACTCATGGCTCGGAGACCGTCGAGGAGGAGCAGTTCTGCAAGGAGTTGTTCGGCCTGGGACCGACCGACTACTTCGAGTCCACGGGCTGGCTCGGCGAGGACGTGTGGATGGCGCACTGCGTCCACATGAACGACTCCGACATCGCCGCCTTCGCCCGTACGAAGACGGGCGTGGCCCACTGCCCCTCGTCCAACGCCCGCCTTGCGGCCGGGATCGCCCGCGTCCCCGACATGCTCGCTGCCGACGTCCCGGTCGGCCTCGGCGTCGACGGCACGGCGTCCAACGAGTCCGGCGAACTCCACACCGAACTGCGCAACGCCCTCCTCATCAACCGCCTCGGCGCGCATCGCGAAGCCGCCCTGAACGCCCGTCAGGCGCTGCGCCTCGGCACCTACGGCGGTGCCCAAGTCCTGGGCAGAGCAAGGGAGATCGGCTCCCTGGAGCCCGGCAAACTGGCCGACCTGGTCCTGTGGAACCTGGACACCCTGGCCCACGCCTCCATCGCCGACCCGGTCACCGCCCTCGTCTTCGGCGCGCCGGCACCGGTCACCGCGTCCTTCGTCGGCGGCATCCAGATCGCCGAGAACGGCCGCCTGCTGCTCGTCGACGAGGACGCGATCGCCCGCTCCACGCGGGAGGAGGCGCGACGCCTCGCGCGGATCGCCGCGCAGGCCTGAGCCGAGGGGTTCTTCGCCCCCGCCGCCCTTACCCGTCCCATACCAAGGGGCTCCGCCCCTGGACCCCGCTGGGGCTGCCGCCCCAGACCCCGCATCGGCCTGAACGGCCTCGTCCTCAAACTCCCCCAGCTACCGCTGGGAGGTGCCCCCAGACGGGCTGATTGATGCCGGCCTCGGCTGCAAAGTTCAGCCGAGGCGACGCCAACATCAACCTGGCCGGCGGAAGTCAGCCCGCCTGTCGGCAAATCAGCCCGAGCCGCGATCAATCAGCCCGTCCGGCGTTTGAGGACCGGGGGTCCGGGGGCTGGCCCCCGAAACGGGGTCCGGGGCGGAGCCCCGAAGGG
>NZ_JAAKZX010000365.1 GCF_011045025.1 Streptomyces ureilyticus | reverse complement strand
GAATACGCTGATCTCTGGGCTGAGCAGCAGGCTGACGCCGCCGGCGAGCGCGGTGTCGACGTCGCCGGCCTGCCGCGGTCCTGGACGCATCTTGTCGCCATTGCCGCGGGGCGGGAGATCGCGCCCGATGCCGGGATTCCTGAGGAGTGGCGGCAGGAAGTCTTCGCTCGTACGCGGCAGTTGGCGCCCCACCGGATGACGGATGGGCGGTGGCCGGTGGCCTGGAAGTCGTGGGAGGACGGGTACGATCCGGCCGACCGGCTTGACCAGGCGATCGTCGCGGCTCGGCGGGCCGTGTTTCCGCTGCGGGGGTTGCTGGCGTAGGGGTTTTCTTCCCCAAGCCCGCCCCTTCCCGAAGTTGGGGCTTCGCCCCAAGCCCCCCGGCAGTCGGGCCGTGCTTTCTCGGCACTCGGTACTTGTGGCTGTGCCCACCCTCCCCCACTCTCGGCTCCGCTCGAGCGGGGGGACCCCCATCGCCCTGCGGAACGATTGCCCACAGCGGACGTACTCCGACCGTGCGGGCTTTCGGCGTTTTCGGCGTGCGCCAGCGGCACATGCGCCAGCATCGCAGTGTGTTGAGTGCTGGAGCGTTGCGTGCGCATTTGCTGGCCGCGCGGTTGGCCGGGCCTGTGGCGACCTCGCGGGAGGAGAGTCTGCGGAGTTATCGGCTCTTCGCGGCCCGCGATCCCCGCGTGCTGATCGGGCTGGACCCTGAATGGACGTGGAAACAGCCGGATTTGGTCGCGTTGATGGCTGACAAGTGCGGAGTCTCAGCCGACCCACGGAACACATCGGGCCGCGATGTGATCGATCCTGAGCGGACGTTGGCGGCTCTTGATGCCTTCGCGGAGCGGCTCCAGGTGGCGGCCCGTAACCGTTCCCCGGTGCTTCTGGGCACCGGCCATCCGCACCGACTGCTCGGTTTCTACGCCGCTCTCGCGGACGCTCTGTCGGCGGCTGGATGTGCCGTGCTCACTCCCGCGCAGGGTAGCTGTGTCGACATAACGACCCGGTTCGGTCTACGCACGTACAACCTTGACTACGTACAAGGTGTCGCGCTGGTACGCGAACCAGGGACCCGTGTCACCGGTTGTGAGACCGGCGCACACTCGCATTCACCTCTCCCGGTTCGACTGGCGCTGGCGGCCGCCGCGGAGGTCGGCGGGCCCCTCCCGGAACTGGTGATCGGGGACCACGGTTGGGTCTGCGGTGCAGGTCAGCTGGGGCTCGAGGCCATAGGTCTCGGGGATACGGACGATCCCGCGCTGTTCGTCGGGGAGGCGGAGGGGCTCGTGTCCGTCGCCGTTCCGCTTGATGACGCTGTGCGGTCTGCTTACTACCGACCGCTTACTCGCTATGTACTCAATCGAGCGTGTCTGTCACAGTAGCTGCCAGATGGCATCCCCTCTTCCCCACTCGCATCACCCGCCCCTACATTGGGGAGTGAGCACGCAACGACGAAGTGTCACCGGAAGGGGAAGCCGGTGACCGTCGAGTGCGGAAGGTTCAGGTGTGTCATGGCTGCTGGCGAGAGGCCTCTGAACGAGGTTCAGTTCCTTACCGTGGCGGAAGTCGCCTCGGTGATGCGAGTGTCGAAGATGACCGTGTACCGACTGGTGCACAGCGGTCATCTGCCCGCGATCCGGGTCGGGAGGTCATTCCGAGTCCCGGAGCAAGCGGTTCACGAGTACCTTCGCGAGTCCTACGTGGGGGTGGAAACCGCCTGACGGCGACTCCGGTGGATGCCGGTGACGGCCCTCGTGGTCGTCCCCGGTTTCCCCCTGGATCACCTCGATTACAAGCTCGGAGCTCTGTCGGGGTAGGCTGGCCCCCCGTAGGTCGTGTGGGCCCCAATGCAGCCCCGCACCGAGTGATTGTCCCCGCTGCTGCGGGGGTTGTCCGAGAAGTGAGCGAGGGTAGTCGTGGGCTCTGTTATCAAGAAGCGGCGTAAGCGGATGGCGAAGAAGAAGCACCGCAAGCTGCTCAAGCGCACGCGCGTTCAGCGTCGCAACAAGAAGTAGGCAGTAGGTCGTAGGGCCATGAACCCGCCCCGGCGGACTCGCCCTCACGACCGTGCCCACGGTGTTGCGCGCCGCTGCGACAGGCAGGCGCTCTGTGGCCTCCCACCCGTCGGTGGGGGGCCACAGCCATACCCGGTCGGCGCGGTGTGGTCGTATGACGTCGGTTTGTTCGGGTCGTACGTCGCCGATTGCGTCCAGTGGAACGCCGTTGGCTGCGTTCGGTCGTACGACATTGGCCTGGTCTCGTCGCATGTCCGAGTCCGTCGTAACTTCGTGCATCGAGTGGTCACCACAGCGCAACATCGACCCGCTAACGTGGGCCGCCACGGGGAACGCGGCAGAGTGCGAAGAGTACGAGCAGGAAGCCACCTAGGGCTGGAAGGAAGGCGCTGATCTTGGGGAAGATCGTGCTCGTGACCGGAGTGGCCCGGCAGCTCGGGGGCCGTTTCGTACGGCGGATCCAGCGTGACCCCGAGGTGGACCGGGTGGTCGCCGTGGACGCGGTCCGGCCCGAGCACCACCTGGGCGGGGCCGATTTCGTACAGGCCGACATAAGGCAGCCCACGATCGCGCGCCTGCTCGCCGAGTACTCCGTCGACACGGTCGTGCACATGGACGTCACGGGCACTCCCCTGGGCAGCGGCAGCCGGGCGTCGGTCAAGGAGACCAACGTCATCGGCACCATGCAGCTGCTCGGCGCCTGCCAGAAGTCTCCGGCGGTCAAGCGGCTGGTCGTGAAGTCCAGTACGAACGTCTACGGGTCGGCGCCCCGGGACCCGGCCGTGTTCACGGAGACGACGCCGCCCAAGTCGCTGCCCAGCGGTGGCTTCGCGAAGGACACCGTGGAGGTCGAGGGGTACGTACGCGGCTTCGCGCGGCGCCGGCCCGATGTGGCCGTGTGCGTGCTGCGGTTCGCGAACATCCTCGGGCCGAGCGCGGATTCGCCGCTGGCCGCGTACTTCTCGCTGCCCGTGCTGCCGACCGTGTTCGGCTATGACCCGCGGCTGCAGTTCGTGCACGAGGACGATGTGATCGACGTGCTGCGGATCGCCTCGCACGAGCCGGAACGCGGGACGCTCAACAGCGGTACGTTCAACATCGCCGGCGACGGGGTCCTGCTGCTCTCGCAGTGTGCGCGCAGGCTCGGCCGGCCCACGGTTCCGCTGCTGCTGCCCGCGGTCAGCTGGGTGGGCACGGCAGTGCGTACGCTGGGTATGACGGACTTCTCGCCCGAGCAGCTGCGGCTGCTCACCCATGGCCGGGTCGTGGCGACCCACCAGATGCGCGAGACGCTGGGTTTCCGGCCGAAGTACACGACGGCGGAGACCTTCGCGGACTTCGCACGCAGCCGCGGACCCGGACTCCTGCCGCCGGAAGCCCTTGCGGGGGCTGTCGACCGGATCGCCGGGCTGTCCCTCCTGGGCGGTGGCCACCCCCCGACGCAGAGCGCCAACTGAGGAGCGCATCAACGATGGCGGACGCCAAGGTCATTCCGTTCGACGACGACCGGTCCCGTGGGAGCGCCGTGCACCGGCCGCCGCGGCGCCGGGGTGCGGGGAGCCGGCTCAAGGGCGAGCCCGCGGGGGTACGTGAGGTCCAGCCCCTGCCTGGCCGAACGATTCTGCAGGATGATGTTCCTGTGACAGATGTGCCGGTGACGCCCGAGGAAACCGCATCCGAGCCGGAGCGGCAGGGCGGTGGCTGGGATCAGCGCATCGCGCATGGTCTGGCCTTCCTGCGGCGGCGGCTGACGGGCGACTACGAGGTCGACGACTTCGGTTACGACCAGGAGCTCACCGACCAGGTCCTGATGTCGATGCTGCGGCCGGTTTACGAGAAGTACTTCCGCGTCGAAGTGAAGGGCATCGAGAACATCCCGTCCGACGGCGGGGCACTGATCGTCGCCAACCACTCCGGGACGCTGCCGCTGGACGGCCTGATGATGCAGGTCGGGGTGCACGACAACCACCCCGACGGCCGCCATCTCCGCCTGCTGGCCGCCGACCTGGTCTTCATGCTGCCGGTGGTCAACGAGCTGGCCCGCAAGGCCGGTCATACGCTCGCCTGCGCGGAGGACGCGGAACGGCTGCTGCAGCGCGGCGAGTTGGTCGGTGTGATGCCGGAGGGCTTCAAAGGCATCGGCAAACCGTTCAGCGACCGCTACAAGCTCCAGCGCTTCGGCCGCGGCGGCTTCGTGTCGACGGCTCTGCGCCAGGGCACGCCGATCATCCCCTGCTCGATCGTCGGAGCGGAGGAGATCTACCCGATGATCGGCAACGCCAGGACGCTCGCGCGCCTTTTGGGCTTCCCATACTTCCCGATCACGCCGACGTTCCCGTTGCTGGGCCCGTTGGGTGCGGTGCCGCTTCCGACGAAGTGGACGATTCAGTTCGGCGAGCCGATCCCGACGGACGGCTACCCGCCGGAGGCGGCCGAGGACCCGATGCTGATGTTCAACCTGACGGACCAGGTCAGGGAGCAGATCCAGCACACCCTCTACAAGCTGCTGGTGCAGCGCCGGTCGGTGTTTTTCTAAAGAAGCCTGGATACGTCGGTGGGGGCGCCCTCTTCGAAGAGGGCGCCCCCACCGACGTATCCAGGCAGAAAACCAGCTAGTTCGTGTTCTCGTTCTCGACGGGCAGTTCCGGGAG
>NZ_JAAKZX010000364.1 GCF_011045025.1 Streptomyces ureilyticus | reverse complement strand
TCGAGGAGCTGGCCGGAGGCTGCCCGGAGACCGAGCTGCCGCTGCTGGGCGGAGGTGTGAGGGGCGTACGGCGTGTCTGAGGAGGCTGGTGACGGGGCGTCGTCGGGTGGTGCGTCCTGCGGGGTTGGCGGGGTGCCTGAAGGAGCGCGTGAAGGGACGCCTGAAGGGGCGTCGATCAAGGTGGCGGGCCCGCCGGTCGGCGGCTCGGCCCGATCAGCCCCATTTCCGTACGAGGCATCGGCAGGCGGATCGGCCCGATCGACCGCATTCCCGTACGAGGCGTCCGCGGGCGTATCGACCCGATCAACCCCATTCCCGTACGAGGCATCCGCTCGCGTATCGGCGCGATCGGCCCCGGCGGAGGCCGAAGCGACCGGCGCCGCCCCCGGCGTCTCCGTGGACGTATCGCCGCTGGACGCCTCCGTGCGGAATCCCGGCGGCTTGGGACCTGGTGGAGTCCGCCTGGGGCCCGGCGGAAAGGAGGCCGGCTCCTGCGGTTCAGGTGGCGGTGCCTCCCAGGGCGCCCGCTGCCGCTGAAGCCCACTGCGCCGCAAGGCGTCGGCGCCCGGCGGCATCGGGGGCTGCGGCCCGGAGGCCGGCGGTTTCGCGGGGGCGTCCCCGCCGGACGGTCCCCGTTGCGGAACAACTCCGACCGTTCCCGCCGCCGAGGCGAACCGGTCGTCGAGGGAGTCGGCCGCGGCCGCCGGCCCCGTGTCCTCGGTGGAGTCGTCGTACAACTGCCGCCACCAGTCGTCCTCATGACCGGTGGGCGTCTCCCCCTGCTGGCTCATGCCCCTAATTGTCCACCGGACGGGCCGGTTGAAAACGGCGCATCCGGAAAAACCGGCCAGTGCCTCCGATGCCGAACGGCAGCTGGTCCCCCGGTGACGTAACGATGGCAGGGTGACGTAACCGTGACAGAGAGGCGGGTGGTACGGGAATGATGTGCGGCGGCACGTTTGCGCCGTGGCACTTTTCCGCCACGGCTGGTCAACGAGGAGGGGCGTCGCCGGATGCTGGGAGCGATCGGTCTGGACGAGACACATGAGTCGGCGTACCGGGCGCTGGTGTCCGTGGGCGCCGCCGACGTGCCGGACCTCGCGCGGCGGCTCACGCTCTGCGAGTACGACACGGAGCGGGCGCTACGTCGGCTGGAACGGCACGGGCTCGCGGCCAAGTCCTCGGCCCAGCCGGGGCGTTGGGTAGCGGCGCCGCCCGGGGTCGCCCTCGGCGCGCTGCTCACCCAGCGGCGTCAGGAGCTGGAGAAGGCGGAGCTGGCGGCGGCGCGGCTCGCCGAGGAGTACCGCGCGCAGGCCGCCGAGCCCGCTGGGCACGACCTGGTCGAGGTGGTGACGGGAGCGGCGGCCGTCTCGCAGCGGCTGCTGCAACTCCGGCTCGGTGCACGCGAGGAGGTGTGCGCGCTGGTCACCGCCGACGCATACGCCGTCACCGGGGCCGAGGACGACGCGAAGGAGAAGGCCGCCCGCCGCCGCGTAGTCGTCGAGCGCGCCGTGCTGCACTGCCCCACCGGCATCGCCGAACTGTCCGAGGCGCTCGGCCGCGACGAACAGATACGGGTCGTGGACAAGGTGCCGACCCACCTCGTGATCGCCGACCGGACGCTCGCCATGGTGCCGCTGGCCCCGGGCGCCCTCGACCCCGCCGCGCTCGTGGTACACGCGAGCGGACTGCTCGCCTCACTGTCGGCGCTGTTCGAGTCGGTGTGGCGAGAGGCGCTCCCCCTGCGCCTCGGCGCGGCCGGCACACCCGCCGAGCAGGAGCAGGACGGACCCGACACCGCCGACCTGGAGATCCTCTCCCTGCTCCTCGCCGGACTGACCGACGCGAGCGTCGCCAAGCAACTCGACCTGGGCCTGCGGACCGTACAGCGCAGGGTGAAACGCCTCATGGAACTGACGGGTGTGACCACGCGACTCCAGCTCGGCTGGCAGGCGTACGAGCGGGGCTGGGTCGCCCGGGAACGCAAGGACTGAGCGCTCCGCTGAACATGCCGGTTCGAAGCTGCGGGCTCGTCGTGGCTGGTCGCGCCCGCCGCCCAACCCGCCGCACACACACTCAACACATCGGATCTCTCCCGACTTATTGACGACCTCTCGCTTCATCTCTAACTTGCGCACTGGGATAGCTCCGATGAATCCATCCAGAGAAGCTGCATCGCATCCCTGTGTCGTGCGAGCCGCCAGGAGGCGTCATGCCCAGCCCGTCCAGCCCTCGGTCCAGCAGCCCCTCCAGACGTACCGTGCTCGCCACCGGCTCCGCGCTCGGCGGAACGCTGCTCGCGGGCGGCCTGCCCGCACCGGCAACAGCCGCCACGGCGGCTTCCGGCTCAGAGACGTCCGGCACAGCGGCCTCCGGGGCCGCCCCGCACCCTGCCTCCGACCCCTGGCGCACCGTCCTCGACGACGCCGACCTGGTCTGGCAGCGGATGCCGAAGACCTGGTACGAGGGCCCGTTCCTGGGCGACGGCTTCCTGGGATCCGGTATCTACGCCGAACCGGGCAGGGAGACCGAGGCCGTCCGCTTCAACGTGCAGCACTCCGAAGTCCAGGACCACCGCCCGGAGTTCGGCTCGCTCTTCGGGCTCGCGCGGCTGCCGATCGGCCACTTCACCCTGGAGCCCGTGGGCACGATCACCGGCCTGGACTGGCGCCTCGGCCTGCGCGACGCCGAGCTGACCGGCACGCTCACCACCGACCAGGGCACGCTCACGATCCGCGCCCTGGTGCACAACTCCCGCTCCGTACTGGCCATAGAGGTCACGCCGAACGAGGGCGAGCGCGACTTCAAGTGGGTCTTCCACCCGGCGAAGGCGGTCAGCCCGCGCGCCGATTTCCGGCCGCTGCCGGAGGGGTACGCGGCCAACCCACCCGCCGAGACCGGGGAACACGACGGCATCTCCACCGCCGTACAACCGCTGCTGTCCGGCGGTCAGCATGTCACCGCATGGCGGGAGCGCACCCGGGGCCGTACGCGGACGCTGTACGCGCATGTCGCGCACTCGTACCCGAAGTCGACGGCGCTCGGTCGGGCACTGGCCGCCGTCCGCGGCGCCTCGCTCCTCTCGTACGACCTCCTGGCGGTGACGCATCGTGCCTGGTGGCGGGCCTTCTATCGGAAGAGTTTCCTCTCGCTGCCCGACGCGCGCATCCAGCGCTTCTACTGGATTCAGCTCTACAAGACGGCGGCGGCGGCCCGGCGCGACGCGCCCGTGATGGCCACGTGCGGCCCCTGGGTCGAGTCCACGCCGTGGCCGGCGACGTGGTGGAACCTGAACGTGCAGTTGGAGTACTGGCTCATCCACGGCTCCAACCATCTCGAACTCGATGCCGTGACAAGGGCGTTGAGCGAGTTCCGCGACAACCTCACCGCCGAGATGGCGCCCGCGTACCGCGCCGACTCCCTCGGTATCCCGCGCACCACCGACGCCTCGCTGGTCAACGGCGGCGCGACGGGCCCCGTACTGGGCTACGGCGTCGGCATCCCGGGCCAGGACCCGCCGACTCCCGAGGTCGGCAACCTCACCTGGGCGCTGCACAACGTCTGGCTCAGCTATCGCCACACCATGGACGAGTCGATCCTCCGCGACGTCCTCTTCCCTCTCCTCCGCAAGGCGATCAACTACTACCTGCACTTCCTGGAGCCGGGCGCGGACGGCAAGTTGCATCTGCCGGCCACCTTCTCACCGGAGTACGGCGGCAACTCCAGGGACTGCAACTACGACCTGATGCTGCTGACATGGGGCTGCCGTACGTTGCTGGAGTCGGCCGAACTCCTCGGCGTCGACGACGAGTTGGCCCCGCGCTGGCGCGAGGTGCTGGCCAGACGGGCGGCGTATCCGACCGACGAGAACGGCTTCATGATCGGCGCGGACATCCCCTTCGCGAAGTCGCACCGCCACTACTCGCATCTGCTGGCGGTGTATCCGTTGTACGAGCTGACGGGGCGTACGCCGGACGAAAAGGCCGTGATCGAGAGGTCGTTGGCCCACTGGGTCGGCTTCGAGGGGGCCCTCCAGGGCTACACATTCACGGGCGCGGCCTCGATCTCGGCCCTGCTCGGCAAGGGCGAGGACGCGCTCACGTATCTCGGCCAGCTGATGTCCCGCTTCATCCAGCCCAACACCATGTACAAGGAGACCGGCCCGGTCATCGAGACCCCCCTGTCGGCAGCCCAGTCCCTGCACGACATGATCTGCCAGTCCTGGGGCGGCATCGTTCGCGTCTTCCCCGCACTCCCCGCGGCATGGGCGGACCTGACGGTCCACAACTTCCGTACGCAAGGGGCGTTTCTGCTCAGCGCGGTGCGGGAGGGTGGGGCGACGCGGTGGGTGCGGCTGGTGAGTGAGGCGGGCGCGCCCTGCGTCGTACGGCACGGCGTTGCGGGCCCCGTCGACGTACGGGACAGCCGGGGGCGCCCGCTGCGCTACGACTCCGTCGGTGACGGCACGATCCGTATCGCCCTGCGCAAGGGCGAATCGGCGCTGGTCACCGCCAAGGGCGACCGTCCGGACCCACGGATCGCTCCGGTCGGGCCGAACGAGGCGGCGCCGCACCGCGCAGATGCTGCTGTACCTGCCGCACGCCGTGCCGGGCATCATCGCCGCCGTCGGCGCCGATACGGAACTGATCGGCCGGACTGCGCGCGTACAGCAGCCCGGTGTCCGCGGCGCGAGGGGTTGCACTCCAGGAACC
>NZ_JAAKZX010000363.1 GCF_011045025.1 Streptomyces ureilyticus | reverse complement strand
TTGATGGTTGGTCTCGTGGGCGCGGAGATGTGTATAAGCGACAGGCCCAGCCCCCGAAACGGGGTCCGGGGCGGAGCCCCGAAGGGGTCCAGGGGCGCAGCCCCTGGCGGGGTCTGGGGCTGGCCCCAGGGATGGGACGGGTAGGGGCGGCGGGGGCGAAAAACCCCTCAGTGCCCCGGCACGTACCCCCGCCGCTTGTCCACCACGTTCGGCAGCGGCTCCCCCGCCTCCCACAGCTCGTACAACTCCACGAACTGCGCCCCGAGTTCATCCCGCCACCCGATCGTGTCACCGCTCATGTGCGGCGAGACGATCAGGCCGGGGAGCTCCCACAGGGGGCTCTCCGCAGTGAGCGGCTCGTGGTCGAAGACGTCGAGCGCCGCGCCCGCGATCCAGTGTTTCGAGAGGGCGTCAGCGAGCGCGTCCTCGTCGACGAGCTGCCCGCGTCCGACGTTGATGAAGCGCGCGGACGGCTGCATGAGGCCGAAGCGGTGCGCGTTGAACATTCCGACCGTCTCGTCGGTGAGGGGGGCCGCGGAGACGACCCAGTCCGCGCGGGCCATCAGCCGGTCGAGTTCGTCGGGACCGTGGACGCCGGCGCGCGCGGTGCGCCCGACCAGGGCCGTCTTGATGCCGAGGGCCTTCAGGGTCTGCTCGATCGCCCGCCCGATCGGCCCGGAGCCGACGACGCACGCGCGCGTGCCCGCGACCCGCTGCGACTCGCGGTGCCGCCACTCCCGCGCCCGCTGGAGCTCCCACGTACGCGGCAGATCCTTGGCCATGGCCAGGACGAGCGCGGCCACGTACTCGGCGATCGGCTGGTCGAAGACGCCGCGCGCGTTGGTCACCACCGTGTCGGACGCGGCGAGCTCCGGGCACATCAGGTGATCCACGCCCGCACTCGCCGTGTGCACCCAGCGGGGCCGCGGGCCTTCGCCGGGCCAGGCGCGGCGCACCGCGTGCGATGTGAAATCCCACACAAGCAGGACGTCCGCGGCCGGCAGCAGCGAGGCCAGCGTCGACTCGTCGGCGTGCTCGATCAGGGCCCGTCCGGAGAGCCGGCCGAGGCGGGGCGCCGGCTCGGCGTCCAGTACCAGAAGGGTCGGCTTGTTCTCGGTCGTGGGCGGGGACATGGGTGCCGTCATCGGGGGGAAACCGTTTCGCAATCCGAGTCCGCTTCTCTTGGGTCTGGGCACACTTACGGGACAACTGCGGAAGCCGTCTGAGATGCACGGATTGACCACGCTGGCACCGGAACCTACCTTCGTCAACATGGACCTGTAAGCGGTCCGCTTTCCTGTCCCGACGTCCCGGCATGCGCCGGCTTGTGTCCCCCGGCCCCTCGGGCCGGTACTTCAGCATCAACTCATTAGCTCGACTTGAGTTTGGGGCCTGCTCATGGACGTCTCCTTCCTCGGTGGACCGCACCCACAGCGCGGTGTCGGCATCGTCGCTCCCTTCGACTTCGCCCTCGATCGCGAGCTGTGGCGCTGGGTGCCGGACGAGGTCTCACTGCATCTGACCCGCACCCCTTTTGTGCCCGTCGAGGTCAGCCTCGACCTCGCACGGCTGGTCAGTGAGCATGAGACGCTCGGCGAGGCGGTGCGCGCGCTGAACGCGGTGCATCCCGAGGTCGTCGCGTACGCCTGTACGTCGGGCAGTTTCGTCGGCGGTATCGCGGGTGAGCGGGCGATGTGCGAGGCGATGACGCGGGCCGGCGAAGTCCAGTCCGTGACCACCTCCGGTGCGCTCCTTGAAGCCCTCCAGGAGCTGGGCGCCCGCCGGATCGCCCTGGTCACGCCCTACACCGTGTCCGTGACCCGGGCCCTGGAGGAGTACCTCGCCGAGGCCGGCATCGAGATCATCGGCACCTCCTCCCTCGGCCTGACCCGGCACATCTGGAAGGTCCCGTACCGCGACGTCGTCGACATGGCCCGCAATGCGATACGCGGGGCTGCGGACGCGCTGTTCATCAGCTGCACCAATCTCCCCACGTACGACGTGATCCCGCAGTTGGAGGCCGAGCTGCGGATTCCCGTCATCTCGGCCAACCAGGTGACGATGTGGGCCGCCCTGCGTCACATGGGTACGCGAGCGGTGGGGCCCTATCAGGCGCTGATCGACCACTCGGCGCGGCAGCATCCGGTGACGCCGGAATCACTGCCGGAGTCGATGTCGGGATCGGTCCCGGAAGCATCGATCCCGGGATCGGTTCCGGAAGCTTCGATCCCGGGAGCGATTCCGGGGTCAGTGCCTGAATCACAGGGGCCCGTACTGCCGGAAGAACAGGAAGGTTGGGCATGACGGCACTCGGATTCCTCTACCCGGGCCACTCGGCCGAGGACGAATACCCGCGGATGGAGCAGCTGCTGGGCAGCGACATTCGCCTCCCGCTCGTCCACACGGACATCGGCGAGGACGCCCACCGTGAGGACGCGCTGCTGGAGATGGGCTCGGCGGCCCGGCTCGCGGCGGGCGTCGAGGAGCTGCGGCTGTCCGGTGCGGAGGCGGTGGTGTGGGCGTGCACGTCCGGCAGCTTCGTGTACGGCTGGGAGGGCGCCCATGAGCAGGTCCGCACCCTCGCCCTGGCGGCCGGCATGCCCGCCTCCTCCACGTCCTTCGCCTTCGCCCACGCGATCCGTGAGATCGACGCGCGACGGGTCGCGATCGCGGCAACGTATCCGGAGGATGTGGCGGCGATGTTCGCCGCCTTCTTGAAGGGCGCGGGGATCGAGGTGGTCTCGATGCGCGGCAGCGGCATCATCACGGCGGCGGAGGTCGGGACGTGGGGCGCCGACGAGGTCCTCACCATGGCCCGTTCGGGCGATCACCCCGACGCGGACGCTGTCCTCCTCCCGGACACCGCCCTTCACACGGCCTCCCACCTCCCCGCCCTGGAGGAAGCCCTCGCCAAACCGGTCCTCACCGCGAACCAGGTCACGGTGTGGGAGGCCCTGCGGTTGGCCGACCGCCGGGTGAACGCGCCTGAGCTGGGGATGCTGTTCACACGGGAGCCAATCGTGCAGGTGTGACCTTTTGGAGGGTGGATGACCGAGCTCACCGAGCTGACCGCGCTGCGACTCGTCGAGGGGTACCGCAAGGGCGAATTCAGCCCCGTGGAGGCGACGCGGGCCGCGCTCCGACGGGCCGAGGAGATCCAGCCCTCCGTGAACGCCTTCGTGCGCCTCACCGGCGACGAGGCGCTCGAGCGGGCGCGGGAGTCGGCCGAGCGCTGGCGGCGCGGTGAGCCGGTCGGCCTCCTGGACGGGGTGCCGGTCACGGTGAAGGACATCCTGCTGATGCGTGGCGGGCCCACCCTGAAGGGCTCCAACACCGTGCGGGTGGAAGGGCGCTGGGACGAGGACGCGCCCTCGGTGGCCCGGCTGCGCGAGCATGGCGCCGTCTTCGTGGGCAAGACAACGACGCCGGAGTTCGGGTGGAAGGGCGTCACGGACTCGCCGCAGTCGGGGGTGACGCGCAATCCGTACGACCTGTCGCGTACGCCGGGCGGTTCGAGCGGCGGGAGTGCGGCGGCCGTGGCCATGGGCGCGGGCCCGCTGTCCCTGGGCACGGACGGCGGCGGCAGCGTCCGTATCCCCGCCGCGTTCTGCGGGATCTTCGCGCTGAAGCCGACGTACGGGCGGGTGCCGCTGTATCCGGCGAGCGCCTTCGGGACGCTCGCGCACGTGGGACCGATGACGCGCGACGCCGCCGACGCGGCTCTCCTGCTGGACGTGATCAGCGGTACGGACGCCCGCGACTGGTCCGCGCTCGCGCCGCCCGCCGGGCGGTTCACGGACCTGCTGGGCGGCGGCGTGCGGGGGCTGCGGGTCGCGTACTCGCCGTCCCTCGGCGGGCAGGTGCCCGTACACCCCGATGTCGCGGCGGCTGTGCGGCGGGGCGTGGAGGGGCTTGCGTCCCTCGGCGCGTACGTCGAGGAGGCCGACCCTGATTTCACCGAGCCGGTGGAGGCCTTCCACACCCTGTGGTTCAGCGGGGCCGCCCGGGTGACGCAGAATCTCGGCCCGCACCAGCGGGAGCTGCTGGATCCGGGACTGCGGGAGGTCTGCGACCAGGGTGCCCGTTACAGCGCGCTCGACTATCTGGCCGCGGTGGACGTGCGGATGGATCTGGGCCGCCGGATGGGCCGTTTCCACGAGTCGTACGACCTGCTGGTCACGCCGACGCTGCCGATCACCGCGTTCGAGGCGGGCGCGGAGGTGCCGAAGGGCTCGGGGCTGCGGCGCTGGACGGGCTGGACCCCGTTCACCTACCCCTTCAACATGTCGCAGCAGCCCGCGGCCAGCGTCCCCGTCGGCCTGGACGGGGACGGGCTGCCGGTGGGTCTGCAGCTCGTGGCCGCCCGCCACCGGGACGACCTGGTACTGCGCGCGGCGCACGCGCTGTACGAGGCGGGGGTGGCCCATGTGGATCCCCCGCCCCGGCGCCCTGCGTAGGGGGTTCAGGCCCTGCGGAAGCTGAGCGTCTCCCCCAGCGCGCCCGCCCGCCACAGGTCGTTGCATGCCTCCGCCATGGCTTCCAGGCCCTCCACGACCTGGCCCCAGACGATTCCGGGCACCCAGCCGACGTCGGCGTTGATCAGCAGGTTGTTGCGTTCGTAGAAGAGGGCCAGGTCGATCACCGGGGTGCCGTGCTGGACGCCGGAGGCCCCGCCGTAGCCGTACGACTTCGTGCCCAGCTGTGTGCCGGAGAAGGAGAAGTAGCACAGGTCGCCGGGGATGGGGGTGACGGTGGGGTTTTCGAGCGGGGGTTCGGTG
>NZ_JAAKZX010000362.1 GCF_011045025.1 Streptomyces ureilyticus | reverse complement strand
CCCTTCACCCCCTGCCCAGACGAAGATCCCGTCACAGCAGTCAACGAGCCCCAGCCGCAAAGGTCACCCATTCGACCCAAGAACTCCAGTTCCCCCTCCCGAAAACGGAGACCG
The DNA here is from genome assembly GCF_011045025.1 of Streptomyces ureilyticus. Taxonomy (GTDB): domain Bacteria; phylum Actinomycetota; class Actinomycetes; order Streptomycetales; family Streptomycetaceae; genus Streptomyces; species Streptomyces ureilyticus. The sequence continues at coordinate 4,712 of NZ_JAAKZX010000362.1, read as the reverse complement.
AGAACCCACCCCACGGCATGGATGACCGTCCCGGTGCAGGCGCCGGGCGGCACCAACGACATCCGGCCTCGCCACTCACTCCCGTTCACCAAAAGTCACTCCCGCTCAGTACACCCGCAGCAGTTCCCAACCCCTTGCCAGTCCGCCCCTCTGCACGTTGACAGGCGACTGTCGCCATGCTGCTATGAGGCGCTTCCCAGCCGGACCTGCGCCACGTCGCATACCGCTCAGGCACCGGATCGACGGCCACTTGACCGGGGGCGGCGCCCCGAGCCAGAGCGAGGACCCATGCCGCAGCGCGCCGCGACCATCGTCGGCGGCGGAATCGGCGGCCTAGCGGCGGCCGTCGCCCTGCACCACCGAGGCTGGCACGTCGAAGTCCTGGAGCGTGCACCAGAGTTCACCGAGATCGGCGCCGGCATCTCCCTGTGGCCGAACGCGCTGCACGCGCTTGAGGTGCTCGGCCTGGCCGACGCCGTCCGGGCACTCGGCGCCGTCGAGGCCATAGGCGGCGTACGGGACCGCCGGGGCCGCTGGCTGTCCCGTACGGACAACGCGGAGCTGGCGCGCCGCTTCGGCCAACCCCTGATGGTCCTGCACCGCGCGGACCTGCTGCGGGTGCTCACCGAGGCGTTGCCCGCCGACAGCCTGCGGTCGGGCAGCGAGGTGTCCGCGGTCCGCGACGACAGCCACGGTCACGGTCACGGCCTGGTCGTCCATCACCGCGAGGGCGAGTCCCGGCCCGACGTCGTGGTCGGCGCGGACGGGCTGCACAGCGCGGTCCGCCGCACCTTGTGGCCTGACGCGGCCGGCCCCAGGTACGCCGGCTACCCGGCCTGGCGCATGGTCACCGAGCCCCTCGCCGAGCCGCCCTCCGAGGGCGCGGTGACCTGGGGCCGCGGGGAGAGGTTCGGCTACACGGCGCTGCCGGGCGGGCGGATGTACTGCTTCGCGACCGCGTCGCTGCCGGAGGGAGCGGCCTCCGGCTCGTCCTCGTCCTCGTCCGAGCACGCCGAACTGCTGCGCCGGTTCGGGTTCTGGCCGGATCCCGTCCCCGCCCTGTTGGCCGCCGTCCCCGCGGACGCGGTGCTCCGGCACGACCTGTACGACCTGCCGCCGCTGCCCACCTTCGTACGCGGCCGGGTCGCACTGCTGGGCGACGCGGCCCACGCCATGACCCCCAATCTGGGCCAGGGTGCGTGCCAGGCGCTGGAGGACGCGGTCACCCTGGCCCACTGCCTCGACGGCACCCCGGACGTGACCGCCGCACTCCGCTCGTACGACCTGCTGCGCCGCCCGCGAACCCAGGCCATCACGCGCCGCTCCGCCCGGCTCGGCGCAATCGGCCAGTTGTCGTGGCCGCCCGCGGTGCTCCTGCGCGACACGGCCGCCCGGCTGACGCCGACGCGGGCGACGCTGCGTTCGATGACGCCGGTGCTCGGCTGGACCGCGCCCGGCGACCCGGCGACCGCGACGAAGAGCGGGAGCGAGAGCAAGAGCGAGAGCAAGAGCAAGAGCGAGAGCGACTGATGCCGGACTGGACGTATCACCCACTGCGCGGCGCGGCCGCCGCGGTCCTCGGCCGTCCCCGTTCGCAGCGCACCGCGCTGCGGCTGCTGGCCTCGATCGGCTCCCGTCCCGTCGGCGCACGGCTGATCGCCCGGGGGTTCGGCCACCGCCACCCGCCCGAACGCCTCGGCGGTGAGATCGCCGGCGTACCCGTGACCGTCCGCCTCGGCATAACCGTCCCGCCCTCGCTCGCCCGCGAAGCGGTACGCGCCATGCCCCCGCTCGGGGCCGGCGTTGTCGAGGTGGCACCCGTCTCGGCGGCCGACGTCGAGACCGTACGAAAGGCCGCTGCCGGCCGCACGATCCCGCTGATCGTCCGTGCGATCGACCCGGAGGCCGAGGCTGCCCTCAAGCCGTACGTCGACGGGTTCACCAGCGGCGACGACCCGCACGTGGTCCACGTGTCCGACCCGTCGGTCACCGCCGCGGCCGCCGTGCTCGAGGAGCCGGGCGCCGTTGTGTTGGCCCGGCCCAGGGTGCTCGTCGAGGCCGGACCCGGCTGGTTCGCACGGGTCACCGAGGCGGCCACGCCCACCGTCCCCGCGCCGCGGCTACGGGACCTCAAGCTACGGGACGTCGGCCGCGATCCGCGCCGCTGGCCCGCCTGGTGGTGGGCGCTGCTCGTCGGGCTCGGTATGACGGGCGCCGGACTCGGCGCCGCGGCGATCACACTCGGGCCGGTACTGCTCTGGTACGACCGCGACTACCTCGGCATGACGGTGCATCAACTGCACGCCGCCAACCACCACCTCGTCCACTTCCTCCAGCACGACCGGATCACCATGGCCGGCACGATGGCATCGATCGGCGCCCTCTACACCGGCCTCGCCGTGGGCGGCATCAGACGCGGCTGGCCCTGGGCCCGCGAGGTGTACCTGCTCTCGGGAGCGATCGGCTTCCCCACCCTGTTCTACTTCCTGGCCACCGGCTTCGTAGAACCCCTGCACACGGCCACAGCCCTCGTACTGTTCCCGATGTTCGTGGCCGCGGTCCGCCGCACCCCGCACACACCGCGCTGGCACCTGGCCCCCGAGGGCCCAGAACCGGAACGCCGACGGGCACTGACCGGCCAACTCCTGCTGATCGTCACAGGAGCGGGCCTGTTCGCCGGCGGAGCGGTGATCTCAGTGGTAGGCCTGACCGGCGTCTTCGTACCGACCGACCTGACCTTCCTGGGCACCAGCGCGGAGGCGCTCGAAACCCTGAACTCCCGGCTTGTGCCGTTCGTCGCCCACGACCGGGCGGGGCTGGGCGGCGCCCTGATGTCCGCTGCGGTGGCCATCATGCTGCTCAGCGCGTGGGGTTGGCGGCGGGGCGAGGCGTGGGTGTTCTGGACACTGACCTCAGCGGCGGCGGCCGGATTCCTGCCGGCGGTCGTGGTGCACACCGCGATCCACTACACGGACTTCATCCACCTGGCGCCGGTCTACTTCGGCATCGCGATTACGGGCACGGGTCTGCTGCTCGCGCGTCCGTATCTCTGCGCCAAGGCGTCGGCGGGGCCGGAGAACTGACGGGCCGTCTTGGGGAGCGCCCTGCCCCAGACGCTCCCGACCACCGGCCCAGCCTGAGGTACAGGCCAGGTTCAGCTTTCGCAGGGCCACTCACCCGTCGGCCCACCCAAGCGGCTGGCTCGGCTCCCGCACCCCTAGCCCGGGCCCTACCCGACCGGGGCACCGGACGGCACCCGTGTCTCTCCCGTGCCGCCGTCGAGTCGCTCGCGCAGGCACGCGAGTAGGACGCCCATCGGCGCCAGCGCCAAGGGCAGCAGCACGAGCGCCACCGCGACCGGGGTGATGATGACGAGGACGCCCGTGACCCACACGTTGTCCTCGGTGGTGGCCAGCATGAGCAGCCCCGCCCAGTGCGCCACGTACGTCCCGAGCCACTTCAGCACGTTGAAGGCCACGGCGACCGCGAGAGTGCCCAGCAGGAAGATCCCGACGGTGTACGGACGTGCCGTACGGGTCAGCGTCCAAGAACGGCGCATCGCTGCCGTGGCCGAGGAATGGTCCGCCACCCGCACTGCGGTGGCCAGGGAGAAACGGGCCAGGAGGGCGCCTCCGAGCCCCCAGATCACGACAGGCAGGATCCGGCCCACCAGGATGAACTGCACGGTCGCAGGATCGTGGTACGTGGGCCACACAACCCCGGGCACCATCTCCAACTCGAGGAGAACGAGGACGAGCAGTCCCGCCAGCGCCGGGACGAGGACGCACCCCAGGGTCAGCAACTGCACGCGGAACGCGGCCCCGAGGTGCGGACGGGAGCGGCGCCACAGCGCGCGGAAGGTGAGGGCACCAGGGGCCGCGGCAGCGCCCGTGCCCGCCGCCGCGCGTTCCCGCGCGTACGCGACGGTGACGGCCTGGGCGGTGAGCAGCCAGGCGATCAAGACCATGGCGATGAGGAGCAGCAGCGGGTACACGCATAACGCGACGTTGACGAGGCTGTCCTTCTGGTCGGCGTACGCGACGTAGGAGTCCTCGGACGCGATGCTGAACTCGGCGTCTCTTCTGGCTTGCAGGAAGAGGCCCCACGACGCGGCGAACGCGCCTGCCACGATCCCCCCTCCGACAAGCAGCGCCCCCACGCCGGCCAGAACGGCGGAGCCGAACACCGGGCGCCGGTCACGGCCGCTGACCCGCAGGGCCTCGGCCACCACGGAGATACCGGCCCGGCGCTCGTCCGAGCTGATCACAGAACTGCTGCCTGTCATGCCGCACCCTCTCTATTCCTGGGCCCGTAGACGGCGGCGGTGCTCCCCCCGGTTTCGCGAAGGCCAGGCAAAATCCAGCCAGAAATTCAGCCGGGAGCGCGCACATCCCGCGCTCCGGGTGTCGAGCGGTTCAACCGGACGCTGCTGGATGAGTGGGCCTACGCCCGCCCCTACCGCACCGAACAGGAACGACGCGACGCCTTCCCCCGGCTGGCTGCACCCTTACAAGCACCACCGCGGACACACCCCGCTCAAGGGACAGCCACCCGCCAGCCGCGTTCCTAACCTCTCAGGGCAGTACACCTAGTAGGACTCCGTTAGGTCTGTCTCCCGGTCCTGTTTGGGGGCATGTTGGGGATGTGGACGCACATGAAGTGAACCGTGCTCGGGCGAGGTTGGCGTTATTCGTAGCTGACGTGTTCGCGTC
>NZ_JAAKZX010000361.1 GCF_011045025.1 Streptomyces ureilyticus | reverse complement strand
GCTCGGGCGGCTGTGCGGGGGGCGGGGGCTCCGGACTCCGGCGCCGGTGCGGGTGCCGGTGCGGTGGCTGGAAGGGCACAGGAAGCGGGCTCCGGGCCGGCGGCTCAGGGCGGCGCCGCCCAGCCTCCGGCCGCGCCCGTCGCACCGTCTCCTCAGCAGCCGCCCGCTCAGGCGCCGTCCGCTCAGCCGCCGGCAGGCGCTCCCCCGGCCGCATCACCGGCCGCTCCCTCCGCAGGGCAAGCGCCCGGCGCCTGGCCCACTGCGACGGCCGCGGGCAGTGGTCGGCGTCCCGGTGGGTGGCCGACGGCGGCGTCCGCGGGTGGGGGGCAGTCTCCGGCCGCGTCGTCGCCGCCCCCCGCGGCTCCGGCGCCTGCGGGCCGGCCCGCGCCATCCGCCCCTGCGGGCCCTTCCGCCCCTTCCGCTCCGGCGGCTCCCGTGAGCGGCGGGCCCGACCCCCGCATGCTGTGGCCGAACATCCTTGAGGCGGTGAAGAACCGGCGCCGTTTCACGTGGATCCTGCTCAGTCAGAACGCGCAGGTCGCGGGCTTCGACGGTACGACGCTCCAGATCGGCTTCGTCAACGCCGGCGCGCGCGACAACTTCTTGAGCAGCGGCAGTGAGGAGGTGCTGCGCCAGGCGCTGGGGGAACAGTTCCAGGTGCAGTGGAAGATCGAGGCGATCGTCGATACGTCAGGGGGTACGGCGGCACCACCACCAACAGCCGGGCCCGGCACCGGCGGGGGCTACGCATCTGGCGGGGGCTACGGCTCCCCGAGCACCGCCACTCCACCGGCGTCCAGGCCCTCCGCACCACAGCAACCCGCTGCCCCGGCGTCCGGACCGAGCGTCCCCCAGACTCCGGCCACCCGCGCTCCGGCCCCCGCCGCACCGACGCCTCCGCCGGCACCGCGCCCCTCGGCTCCGGAGCCGCCGCCCGTCTCCCCGGAGGACGACATCCCGGAGGACGACGACCCCGATCTCGACGAGTCGGCGTTGTCCGGGCATGAGCTGATCGTGCGGGAGCTGGGGGCGACGGTGGTGGAGGAGTTCTCGAACGAGCAGTAACGAGGAGTCCCGAACAGGTCGCCAAGGCGCCAATCCCCCTCAGGGCATCCCCCTCGGGGCATCCCGCTCCGGACATCCCGCTCCGGACATCCCGCTCAGGGCGAGATCCGCACCTTCTTCGACACCGTCACCTGGTCGATGTCCGAGGTGCGGACCGTGACGTTCATGGTCCAGGTGCCGGGGAGCGGGAGGTTCAGGGAGTTGGTGGCCCAGTAGCCGCCCTGGTCGGTGAGTTCGGCGTCGATGGGGCCGATCTTCTCGGCGGCCAGGGTGAAGGTGAGGCGGACTTCGGGGACCGTGGCGACGCCTCCGTTCTGGCTTATGACAATCGCCTGGACCGAGTTCTCGTTGACGCGGCCCGGTTCCAGGACGATCTGGACCTTGCCCTTGCCGTTCGGGGTACCGACGTCGAAGGGGATCAGGGTCATCGAGGTCGTGGGCTGACCGGTCGGCGCGGTCGGCGCGTCCTGGGTCTCGGTGGCCGCCCGCCCCGGCTGGGTGCCGGTCAGAACCGTCGTGAGCAGCAACACCACAACGCCCACGACGACTTCGGCCAGCACGGAACGGCGCAGGGCCTGGTGACGAGGTTGCGGGGTCTCGTCGGCTCCGCCCGATTGACCGGACTTGTCGGGCCCGTCACCGGACTTGTCGAGCCCGTCAGACGTATCGGAGCCATTGGATCCCTCGGAATCGCTCGGCCCCTTGCCGTCCGGGACATCGGCATCGGACGCCGCCCCCGTCGAGGCACCGGCGACCGCACCCCCCGTACTCGCCGCCCCCACCATCTCCAACTCCCGCACCCGCACCGGCTCTTGAGCCGCGAGCAGCCCCGCCGTCCAGCGCCGCGAATACGCCGCCGCCCCCAGCAGCAGCACCACCGCACACACCTTGGCGGCCAGAATCCGGCCGTACGACGTACCGGTGAGCGCCTCCCAGGAGCCGAGCCCCCGCCAGGACTGGTAGACACCCGTGATCACCAGGACCACCACGGACGTGAACGCGAGCCGCGAGAAACGGGCCACCGACGCCGCCGAGGGCGGGGTCTCGGCGCGGTGCAGCGTGGTGAGCAGCGCCGCGAGGCCGCCCATCCAGACCGCCATCGCCAGCAGATGCAGTACGGAGGAGACGATCGCCACGGGAACCTGTATCCCCGCGGACGCGTGCTCGGCAGCGGCCCAGGTGACCGCCAGCGCCACGGCGAGCACCCCGCCCGAGGCGACGACAGCGGGCTTCGGCCGCTCGTCCACAAGCTCGTCCGCCCGTGACGTATCACGCGCACCCCACAGTCGTACGAGGAAGACCCCCGCCAACCCCACCAGCGCCAGCCTCGCCAGCAGCGCCCACCCCGGCCTGCCGCTCAGCGTGTCCTTGAGGAGGGAGAGGTCGAGGAGGGTCGCGGGGCCGGTTCCGCGGGCGTACGGGCCGCGCAGGAACAGCAGCGCGACGGTGGACAGGAGCAGGGTCCACCAGGCCAGGCGGAAGAGTTTCCGGAGGGGGCGGACCGCGGGCGGGCGGCAGGCGAGGACGAAGGTGGCCGCGCCGATGAGCAGCGCGCCGGCGGTGTACGCGGCGTACCGGGCCAGGTCGTAGAGCAGACCGGAGGCGGGGTGCACGGCGGGCTCGGCGGAGGCGTTCGCGGTGGTCGCCGAGGGTGCGCCGATGGAGAACGTGAATGCGCCCGAGATCGGGTGGCTGTCCGCCGAGACCACCCGCCAGGCCACGGTGAACGTGCCCTCCGGCAGATCGTCCTGGAGCCGTACGCGCACGGTGTCGGAGCCGCCGGCGTGCTCGGCGGGGCCCGCGTTCATGCGTACGTTGTCGGGGCTGAGGACCCGGATCGAGTCGTCGGAGATACCGACCGCCTCGGTGAAGGTCATGGTGACCTGCTTCGGGGCGGTCTGGAGAACGGTGCCCTCGCGGGGGTCGGTGTCACGCACGGAGGAATGCGCGGACGCGCTTCCGGCACCGCCCAGCAGGAACAGGGTGCCCAGCATCAGGACGAGGGCCACCGCCCGGCGCGGCGCCGCCACCATCCGCGGTATTCGGCCCACGTTGCCTCTCCCTCTCCCTTTCCCTGCCTATCCGATCCCCGACGGGAATACGGATGTACGCAGCACCATGCTCACCTCAGCGCCCCGCGCGCCCCCGGCCGTCCTCACCGCACCCGCGCACCCCTCCGCCCGCCCTCACCACGTCGGTCGCGCCGATACCCCGCCGTCCACGACCAGGTTGTGGCCCGTGATCCACGAGGCCATCGGGGAGGCGAGGAACACGCAGGCGTCACCGACGTCCTCCGGGCGGCCCAACCGGCCGGTGGGGACGGCCTGTTGCCAGCGGCGTACGCCGTCCGGCCAGGCCTCCGCGAGGCCTTCGCGGTCGATCAAGCCTGGTGAGACGGAGTTGACGCGGATCCCGTACGGACCGTACTCCAGGGCCGCCGACCGTGCGTGCATGATGACGGCCGCCTTGGACGCGGAGTAGTGGGCGTGCATGGGGGCGGGGTGCGTGCCCTCGATGGAGGCGATGTGGGTGATGCTCCCGCGGCTGCCGTCGTTGCCGCCCCTGCCGTCGCCCTCGCGCATCACCTCCACCGCGGTCTGCGTGCACGCGAACACGCTCGACAAGTTCGCGTCGACCACCGCCCGCCAGTCGGCCAGGGTCATGCCGGGCAGTTGCTGGACCGGCTGTACGCCCGCGTTGTCGACCAGTGCTGTCAGGGTGCCGCCGCCCCAGTCCGCGGCCTCGCGCACCAGGCGACGGCACTCGGCCTCGACGGTGAGTTCGGCGTGCAGGGCGACCGCGCTGCCGCCCGCGTCCTCGATGAGCCCGACGACCTCGCGGGCCCCCTCCGCGTCCGTACGGTAGTGAACGGCCACCGCCGCTCCCGCCTCGGCGAACCGCAACGCGATCCCCCGCCCGATGCCGGCCGAGGCCCCGGTCACCAGCGCCACCTGCCCGTCGAGCAGCCCGCTCACAGCCGACCCGCTCACGGACGGCTCAGCGCGGCGATCCGCACCGCCTCCGCCGGGTACCGCGCGGTCAGCTCGGCCGCGTCCCCGTGCTCGTACCCGCCGTACGTGAACCCGGGCGCCATCGTGCACCCGAAGAACGACCAGCCGCCGCCCGCCACGACCCGCGCGCCCATCCAGGTCCCCGCGGGCACGGTGAACTGGACGTACTGCCCGCCGAGCACATCGGGACCGAGGACGACGGTGCGGGACGTACCGTCCGGGTCGAGCAGCAGCATCTCCAGCGGATCACCGAGGTAGAAGTGCCACACCTCGTCGGTGGGAAGCCGGTGCATCGCGGAGTAATCCCCCGGCTCCGAGGTCAGCAGCACAACGATCGAGGTCCCCTCGGGCCGCCCGTCCGCCCGCTCGGGCCCGGCCCAGAGTTCCCGGAACCGCCCGCCTTCCTTGGGGATCGGCTCCAACTGATAGTGATCGACGAGGTCTTCGGGAGTGATGTCACTGGCCATCCTCCGACCCTAAGGGCCCGCAGTCCCCGCGGGCCCCGCGGCCTCGGCAGCGGCTCCAACGCTCACGAGCCCTTCCCCAAGCGGAGAAAGGCAAGGCGCGCCCGCTTCTCCGGCAGATACACCTCCGGCAGATCAACCTCAGGCAGCACCACCTCGGGCCCGACCTCGAACCCCTGCCGGATCAACCGCTCGATCGCCTTCCCATTGCGCGCATCGGGCTCGACCACCACCCGCCTCAGCCCAAGCCCGCGCAGCACATACGCGACAAAAGCGCTGATGAGGCCAGAGGAGTACCCCGCC
>NZ_JAAKZX010000360.1 GCF_011045025.1 Streptomyces ureilyticus | reverse complement strand
GCTCGGCGACCGGCATCAGCTCGACGTGGGTGAAGCCCAACTCGGAGACGTAGGCGGGAAGTTGCTCGGCCAGCTGGCGATACGTCAGCCCGGGGCGCCAGGACGCGAGATGGACCTCGTACACCGACATCGGCGACTCATGGGCGGGCCGGGCCGCCCGGCGGGACAGCCACTCCTCGTCCTGCCACTCGTGGTGCGAGGCGGTGATGACGGAGGACGTCTTGGGCGGCTCCTCGGTACGCCGCGCCATCGGATCCGCACGCATCGACTTCGAACCGTCGGGCCGCGTGATCTCGAACTTGTAGAGCTCGCCCTCGCCGAGCCCCGGCACGAACAGCTCCCACACCCCGGAGGAGCCCAGCGACCGCATCGGATACGCCGTGGCGTCCCAGAGATTGAACGACCCCGCCAACCGCACCCCGCGCGCGTTCGGCGCCCACACCGTGAAGCGGGTGCCGCTCACCCCGTGGTGCTCCATCGGCTCCGCACCGAGCGCCTTCCACAACTGCTCATGGCGCCCCTCACCGAACAGATGCAGATCAAGGTCGCCGATGGCGGGCAGGAATCGGTACGGGTCCTCGACGTCCTGGACGGTGTCCTCGTACTCCACCAGCAGCCGGTACGCCGGCACCTCCCGCAGCGGCAGCACGGCGGAGAAGAAGCCCTCCCCGTCGTCGTGCAGCTCGGACCGCAGCTCGTCCGCCACCACGGTCACCGAGCGCGCGTACGGGCGCAGCGTCCGGAAGACCACACCGTCTGCCACCGGATGCGCCCCGAGCACGGAATGCGGATCATGATGCGCACCGCCCAGCAGCCGCTCCCGGTCACCGCGATCGAGTACGGCCAGGGGGCGCACCTCGGCACCGGGCGGCACCGCAGCCGCCGCACCGGGCGGCACCGCAGCCGCCGCACCGGGCGGCACCGCAGCCGCCGCACCGGGCGGCATCGTGGCCGCCGCGTCGGACGGCTCTGGCGCGGCCCCCGCGGGCCGCGCGTCCGCCCCCGGGCGGGACTGAGGACTGACACCTGGCTTGGGTACCTCGTTCATGGCCTTGGCCTTCGTGCTCTTCGGCTGCTGGTCGGCTGGGTCCGGGCGGGATGTCACAGGTGGGGCCTCCTCGGCGGGGTGAGGTGGGGCGGTTCAGGATGCCGCAAGACCGCCGGCCAGTCGGTGCACCGCGGCCAACGGTACGGGCAGCCAGTCGGGCCGGTGCCGGGCCTCGTACACGACCTCGTAGATCGCCTTGTCCGTCTCGTACGCCCGCAGCAGTACGGGCTCGGAGCGCGGGTCACGGCCGTTGACCTCGGCGTATCCGCTGCAGTACGCGGACCGGCAGCGATCGGCCCAGTCCGACACCAGCGGTTCATGCGAGTGTGCGGCGTAGTCGAAGGACCGGAGCATGCCCGCGATGTCCCGTGCGGTCGGCTGGGGCAGCCGGCGCTCGGCGAGCGGCTTCGACGGCTCGCCCTCGAAGTCGATCAGCGACCAGTCTCCGGCCGGCGCCCGCAGGCACTGCCCGAGGTGCAGATCGCCGTGTATCCGCTGCGCGGTCCAGGTCTCGCCCTCCGCCGCCAACTCGGCGAGCGCCTCGAACGCGGACCGCAGCCCGGGTGCGTACAGACGCAGCGCGGGCACCGCCTGGACCGCCGCCTCCAGCCGCTCGGTCATGCCGTCGACGAGCGTCTCCATCTGGGTGTGGCCCAGCGTGACCGTCGGCAACGCCCGGGCCAGCGCCGTATGCACCTCGGCGGTGGCCCGCCCCAGCGCCCGCGCCTCGCCGGTGAAGTCCTCGCCCTTGGCCAGCTCGCGCAACGCCAGGTCCCAGCCGTCCGTGGCCCCGCGCACAAAGGGCTGCAGCACACCCAGGACGTACGTATCGCCGTCCAGGTCCCCGACCATCCAGCCGGCCGGCGCGGGCACCCGCGGGCAGTGCTCGCGGGCCAGCGCCATCGGCAGCTCCAGATCGGGGTTGACGCCGGGCAGGATGCGGCGCAGCAGCTTCAGAATGAACGTATCTCCGTAGACGATCGAGGAGTTGGACTGCTCGGCCGTCACCACCCGTGGCACCAGATCGTCCCGGAGCTCCTGCCGGGTGTCGCGCTCGAAGCGCAGCGCACCGACCTGCGTCCTCGTCCGCAGCGCTTCCAGGAGCAGATCGGCGGCGCGCGGGTCGTGCAGCGCCTCGTACACCGTCCGCCCGGCCAGTGGTCCCTCTTCGGGGTGGCCGATCAGCGCGGGCGCCAGCCGTGGCGGGAGCGTTTCGCGCACGCCGATCAGGAGCTGGTAGCAGTCGCCGGGATGCGGCAGCGCACCGTGGGCGGCAGTGTGCGGCTGATGGGCCTGTACGAGCAGATGCAGCAGCCCCAGCTTCGCGTTCCACGGCAGCAGCTCGACCGCCGCGACCAGCGAGAAACCGGTCACCGGGCGCCCTTTGCCCGCGAACCACCGCTGCCTCGGCAGCCACTCGCGCAACAACGGATCCAGGGACGCGAGGAGACCCGGGCTCGTCGTGGCGGGGCGGGTGACGGCTTCCGACATGGCGTCGCGTCCTTTCCCCATTTTCTTCGGGTCGCCTCCGGGGCGCGCCGGTGCGCGGGGTGTTACTGATGCGTGCCCAGGCGGGGGCGGTGAAAACCGCCCCCGCCTGTCGTTTTTGCGCAGTTCCCCGCGCCCCTCGCGGGGCGCGGGGCCGCGTCCCTACGCCATGTCCTTGCGCAGGCGGAACCAGTAGAAGCCGTGGCCTGCGAGGGTGAGGAGGTAGGGGAGGTCACCGATGGCGGGGAAGCGGACGCCGCCGATGAGTTCGACGGGGTGGCGGCCGTTGAAGGCTTGCAGGTCGAGTTCGGTGGGCTGGGCGAAGCGGGAGAAGTTGTGCACGCACAGCACCAGGTCGTCTTGGTATTCGCGCAGGAACGCGATGACGGCGGGGTTGGTGGAGGGCAGTTCGGTGTAGGAGCCCAGGCCGAAGGCGGGGTTCTGCTTACGGATCTCGATCATGCGGCGGGTCCAGTGGAGCAGGCTGGAGGGGCTGCTCATGGAGGCTTCGACGTTGGTGACCTGGTAGCCGTAGACCGGGTCCATGATCGTGGGCAGGTACAGCCGTCCGGGGTCGCAGGAGCTGAAGCCGGCGTTGCGGTCCGGGGTCCACTGCATGGGGGTGCGTACCGCGTCGCGGTCGCCGAGCCAGATGTTGTCGCCCATGCCGATCTCGTCGCCGTAGTAAAGGATCGGCGAGCCTGGGAGAGACAGGAGCAGCGCGGTGAACAGTTCGATCTGGTTGCGGTCGTTGTCCAGCAGGGTGGCCAGGCGGCGGCGGATGCCGATGTTGGCGCGCATGCGGGGGTCCTTGGCGTATTCGGCCCACATGTAGTCGCGTTCTTCGTCGGTGACCATCTCCAGGGTGAGTTCGTCGTGGTTGCGCAGGAAGATGCCCCACTGGCAGCCCGACGGGATGGCCGGGGTCTTGGCCAGGATCTCGGAGACCGGGTAGCGGGATTCCCGTCGCACCGCCATGAAGATCCGCGGCATGACGGGGAAGTGGAAGGCCATGTGGCATTCGTCGCCGCCGACGCTGTAGTCGCCGAAGTAGTCGACGACGTCCTCGGGCCACTGGTTCGCCTCGGCCAGCAGCACCGTGTCCGGATAGTGCTCGTCGATCTCCTTGCGCACCCGCTTGAGGAACTCATGGGTCTGCGGCAGGTTCTCGCAGTTGGTGCCCTCCTGCTGGTACAGGTACGGCACGGCGTCGAGACGGAAGCCGTCGATGCCCAGGTCCAGCCAGAACCTGAGCCCGGAGATCATCTCCTCCTGGACGGCCGGGTTCTCGTAGTTCAGGTCCGGCTGGTGCGAGAAGAAGCGATGCCAGTAGTACTGCTTGCGGACCGGGTCGAAGGTCCAGTTGGAGGCCTCGGTGTCGACGAAGATGATCCGGGCGTCCTGGTACTGCTTGTCGTCGTCCGCCCACACGTAGTAGTCGCCGTACGGGCCGTCCGGGTTGCTGCGTGATTCCTGGAACCAGGGGTGCTGGTCGCTGGTGTGGTTCATGACGAAGTCGATGATCACGCGCATGCCGCGCTGGTGGGCGGCGTCGACGAATTCGACGAAGTCGGCCAGATCCCCGAAGTCGGGCAGGACGGCCGTGTAGTCGGAGACGTCGTAGCCGCCGTCGCGCAGGGGCGATTTGAAGAACGGCGGTAGCCACAGGCAGTCGACGCCGAGCCACTGCAGATAGTCCAGCTTGGCGGTGAGGCCTTTGAGGTCGCCGATGCCGTCGCCGTTGCTGTCCTGGAAGGAGCGGACGAGGACTTCGTAGAACACCGCGCGTTTGAACCAGTCCGGGTCGCGGTCCTTGGCGGGGGTGTCTTCGAAGGTGTCCTGAACGGGCTCGTTGACGATCATGGTGTGGGTGACCCTCCGATCGGTGAGGACGGTCGCAGGACCTTGAACACGTGCGCCGGCTGCCTGCCGGGCTCCAGACGCACGTAGTTGGCCCTGCCCCAGTGGTAGGTGGCGCCGGTGAGCTCGTCGCGCACCGGCACGGTCTCGTGCCAGTCCAGGCCGAGTCGCGGCATGTCCAACGAGACCGTGGCCTCCTGGGTGTGGTGCGGATCCAGGTTGGCCACCACGAGCACGATGTCCGTCCCCGCCTGTTTGCTGAACACCAGCACCTCCTCCTTGTCCGCCTGGTGGAAGTGGAGATCCCGCAGCTGGCGCAGGGCCGGGCTGGCCCGCCGGATCTCGTTGAGCCGGGTGATGAGGGGGCTGATGCTACGGCCCTCGCGTTCGGCCAACTCCCAGTCCCGCGGACGGAGTTGGTACTTCTCCGAGTTCAGGTACTCTTCGCTGCCCTCCCGCACCGGGGTGTTCTCACACAGCTCGAACCCGCTGTAGATGCCCCAGGTGGGGGAGAGGGTGGCGGCGAGGACCGCCCGGACTTCGAAGGCGGGCCGGCCGCCGTGCTGCA
>NZ_JAAKZX010000035.1 GCF_011045025.1 Streptomyces ureilyticus | reverse complement strand
CTCAAACCCGCCCCGTCACCACCCACCGAGACGGCAACTCAATCCGCGTACCGTCCCCCTGGTACTCCGTGGTGACGAGCGGCAGTTCACCACTCGCAAGGACGGTGAGACCCGCGGACCGCAGATACTCCGGCACCGCGCCATCGGCCACTTCGCCAGGCGCGATGCGATGCCGAAAAACAGGCGCAAGCTTGCCCGGCGGCCCCTCCGCCCGCTGAGCGAGACCCCGCAGCAGGGGCCCGGCAGCCTCGGCAAGCTCGACAAGGAAGGCCCGCCCCCGCTCCCCCACCAACGCGGCAACCCCATCAACAACCGGCTGCCGATCACCGATCTCACACTGATGAAGCACACCCCGCATATAGACGTTGGCATCGCCGAGCTCGGCGTGCAGCGTCTCCGCCTCACGCTTCTCGGCGGCGTCTATAAGCCGATACGAGGCCTGCCCCGCCCGATCCGCCCGCCGAGCGTGATCGAGGGCGGCGCCGGACAAATCCGCCCCGACAACGTGCGGGTACCGATCAGCAAGAAACCGCGTCTGAGTCCCGTTACCGCACCCAAGGTCCACAATCGGCAACCCCGGCGCGACCAAGTGCGGTTCGAACAGCGGAAGATGAACGCCAGCGGTGAGCCCAGGCTCCGCATCCCACAGAACGGCCCCCGGTTCACCGGAAGCCTCCCGCCAGAACCCCTCCCACGCGTCCCTGTACCGAGTAGTCACACTCATGCCCGCTCCCCAGGATGCGACAGCGCCCACCAAAACGGGCGGGCCTGATCGGTCTACCGCGCCCGGAGTGCGCCGACAAGCACACGGCGCACACCTTTCAGACCTTTCACGACTCATTCGACCCGCGTGCGCCGCCGCGCACGCCTTCGAAGAGGCGTGCCGCCGGGCTCTTGACCCTCACCGTCGTCCGCGACGTACTCGCGCGGGTCGTCGGACAAATCGGGCGTCTGACGATGACGATCTCCGAACCACCGTAGAGGCCGCGCCGCCGCATTCGATGACAGGCAACTCGCCGAACAGGAACCTCGCCGAGGTGTGACTGAGGTCACGGCACGCGGGCTGGCTTCCTGCGTCACTTACAGCCAGGATGACATTTAGTGACACTGATTCGGCCTCAAGACGAACCCGGAAGAGCTGATCCCCATGCAGACCACCAGTCCCCAGGAGGCGGCGACCGACATGCAGACGGCAGACCAACGGAAGAAGAAGTCGGCGCTCGAACAGGCGGGCGGCGCTAAGGGCGTCGTCTTCTCGGCGCTGCCCGCCTTGGTGTTCGTCGTCGCCAACAACGCCCGTGGACTCAAGATGGGCATCATCGCCGCCCTGCTCGTCGCCTTGGGCATCGCGGTAGAGCGGCTGACACGCAAGGAGTCGATCCAGCCCGCGCTCGGCGGTGTGTTCGGCGTGGCGATCGCCGCCGGCGTCTCCTGGTACACGGGATCCGCCAAGGACTTCTTCCTCATCGGCATCTGGGCGAGCCTGGTCGGCGCCGTCGCCTTCGTCCTCTCCGTGGTGCTGCGCTGGCCGCTGGCCGGCCTGATCTGGAACTCGGCGACCGGCAAGGGCACCGTCTGGCGGGCGGACAAGCGCTCGCGGATCTACTACGACATCGCCACCCTGGTGCTGGCCGCCATCTTCGGCGCCCGGTTCGCCGTCCAGCAGTACCTCTACCAAGCCGACGAGGTCGGTTCGCTTGGCTTCGCCAAGATCGCCATGGGCTACCCGCTCCTCGCCGTCGGCCTCCTGGCCGTCGCCTGGGCCGCCCGGGCTTCCGACAAGCGACTGAAGGCCGTAGGGCTGCTGCCCGCTCGGCGCCCCTGACCGACACCCTCGCCGCTCCCCGTCCGTGCCGGACGGGCCCCCACGGCCCGTCCTCCGGCACACGCGTCGGCACCGCGGAGCGCCCCCGGCCGATTCAGCGGCGTTTGTTCCCACGGATGGAAGACTCAGTGACTACCGACAGTTCCCCTGTGACGAAGCCGGAACCGACGACGATGCCGCCGCGGCAGGTACTTCAGGCGGTTTCCGGGCTGGTGGCCGGCTTGTTCGTCGCCATCCTCGCCGGAACCGTGGTGGCCAACGCGCTGCCCCGGATCACCGCCGAGCTGGGGGCGAGCCAATCCTCGTACACCTGGGTGATCATCGCGGAGCTGCTGGCCATGACGGCCACCGTTCCGTTGTGGGGCAAGCTGTCCGACCTCTACAGCAAGAAGCTGCTCCTCCAGACCTCGCTGGGCCTGTTCGTGGTCGGCTCACTCGTGGCCGGATTCTCCCAGGGTGTCGGCACGTTGATCTTCAGCCGGGTGGTGCAGGGCCTGGGGGCAGGCGGACTCACGGCACTGACGCAGGTCGTGATGGCGGCCGTCATCCCCCCGCGGAAGCTGGGCAGGTACTCCGGCGTCTTCGGTGCCGTCTTCTCCGGCGCCACTGTGGCCGGCCCGCTGATCGGCGGCCTGCTGGTGGACACCTCCTGGCTCGGCTGGCGGTGGTGCTTCTTCATCGGTGTGCCCTTCGCGCTTCTTGCCATCGCACTGCTGCAGCGCACACTGCACCTTCCGCACATCCGCCGCGATGTGAAGATCGACTGGCTCGGTGCCTTCCTGATCGTCGCCGGTGTCAGCTCGCTGCTCATCTGGGTCTCGATGGCGGGCAGCGCGTTCGACTGGTTCTCCTGGCAGACGGCCGTCCTGGTCGGTGACGGAACGCTGCTGCTGGCGGCGGCCGTCCGGGTCGAGTCCCGGGCCGCCGAGCCGATCATCCCGCTGAGCATCTTCCGCAACCGCACCGTGGCGCTGACCAGCCTGGCCTCGCTGCTGGTCGGCGTCGGTCTCTTCGGCGGCACCGTCTTCCTCTCGCAGTTCTTCCAGGTGGCCATGGGCAAGTCCCCCACGACCGCCGGTCTGATGAGCCTGCCGCTGATCCTGGGATCGCTCGCCGCCTCCACGTTCGCCGGACACCGGATCAGCGCGACCGGCAGGTGGAAGCGGTACCTCGTGGCAGGCACCGTCCTGATGACCGCCGGCCTCGCCCTGCTGTCCACCATCGGATCCCACACGCCCTTCGTTCTGCTGAGCGTCCACATGGCCGTCCTGGGGACGGGCGTCGGCATGCTGACGCAGAACCTGGTCCTCGCTGCGCAGAACGACGTGCCCGCCGACGCTCTGGGCAGCGCGACCTCCGTCCTGTCCTTCTCGCGCAGCATGGGCGGGACCGTGGGCACCACGGTCCTCGGGGCGGTCCTCGCCCACCGCGTCGCCACCGAACTGGCCGACGGCCGCGCGGCAGGAGGTGACGCGCCGGGAGGCGGAGCCGGGCACGGTGTCCCCGACGCGACGACCCTGCCCGCCTCCTTGCGTGCGCTCGTGGAGAACGCCTACGGCATCGCCACCGCCGAACTCTTCCTCTGGGCCACCCCGTTCGCCCTGCTGGCGCTGATCGCCGTCCTGTTCATCGAGGAGAAGCCGCTCAAGACGACCACCAGCACGGAGCGACTCGCCGAGGAGAGCGCCATCGCCGCCGGCGGCCGTGCCCTGCCCACCTCCGCCGACACACCCCCTGCCATGGCCACGGGAGCCGTCGAGTACGACCCGTCAAGGGGGCCGGCTACGTCGGATTCACGGGCTGGTCAGGCATCACTAAATGTCATTCCGGCGCCTGCAGTCGGGAGCAAGGAGTAATGGGACGGCCGGTACGGCATCGACCAAGGGACGGGGCGGCATGAGCGACGAGGACCTCGACGTGCGCCTGCACGCCGCCGCGGCCTCAGCCGCCCTACGGGTCCTCAACGAGGACATCGGCGTCCTGGAGGGCGCCGACCCCCGGGACCACGCCGACGCGCCTGCCCGGATCGCACGAGCGGTACGCAGGACCACCGGCGGAGCTGTGGGGGACCCCGTCACCACTTGAGCGACCGGATCCACCTATGCCCCTGCCATTCAGCCGCGGGGCGTCACCACTCGCTGTCGGAGACAGCCACAGGAAGGACCGACATGGCATTGCCGAAGACCATCAGCGTCGAGGAGCTCTTCGCCCCTCCCGTCCGTTCGAGAGCGTCCCTCTCGCCGGACGGCACCAAGATCGCGTACCTGGCTCCTTGGGAGAACCACCTGAACCTGTGGATCGAGAGTGTCGACGCGCCCGAGGATGCGCGGCGGGTCACCTCCGAGGACCGCAACCTGCTGAGCTACCACTGGACCGACGATCCGAGGTGGCTGCTCTATACCCGGGACCAGGGGGGTGACGAGAACCGGCACCTGTACCGCGTCGATCTCGAAGACCCGGACGCGGCGGCTACCGACCTGACTCCCTTCCCCGGCGCACGCATCGCGGATCTGAAGCTGCCCGCCGAGCGGCCGGGTAAGGCGGTGTTCTCCTCGAACAGCCGCAATCCCGCCGCGTTCGACCTCTTCGAGCTGGACATCGCCACCGGTGACCTGCGGACCCTCGCGGAGAACACCGCAGGCGCTCCTACCACCTTTCTCTATGGCGGCAGCGGAGACCCTTTCACCATCGACGTCACCGAACAGGGCGACCTCCGGCTCTCGCGCTGGAACGAGGCCTCGCAGACGTCGCGCCACATCGCGCAGTTCGAGGGTACGGACTATCCGCTGGGCGTCTATCCACTGGAGGTCACCGCCGACGCCGGCGGCGTGCTCTTCGGTTCGTACCGGGGCTCGGACAGACTCCGCCTGGCCAGGCTGGATACAGCGACCGGCGAGGAAACGGAGGTCGACTCCCACCCGCATTACGACCTGGACACACGAGCCCATGTCTTTCCCGCACTGCCCTCGCCTCTCATCTTCAGCCGGCGTACCGGCGAGCTCATCGGAGTTCGCTACCTCGGGGATCGACTGGTGATCAACGCACTGGACCCGCACTTCGCCGAGGTCTTGGAGAACCTGAGGAACCTGTCCGATGGCGACCTGGCCCACATCTCGTCCGACGAGAGCGAGCAGCGGTGGGTCGTCAGCTTCACCCACGACCGCGATCCCGGGGCCACATACTTCTACGACCACTCCTCGGGCGAGAGTCGCCTGCTGTTCCGCCCCCGTGGTCACCTGGATCCCGAGCAGCTGGCGCCGATGACACCGGTGACGATCACCGCTCGGGACGGTCTCGCGCTCCCCTCCCACCTGACACTGCCGGTCGGGACAGAGCCGCACCGACTGCCGCTGGTCCTGCTTGTGCACGGCGGTCCCTGGGACCGGGACAGCTGGGGATTCAACCCTGTCGCCCAGCTGCTGGCCAACCGGGGCTACGCGGTGCTTCAGGTGAACTTCCGCAGCTCCACGGGGTACGGCAAGTCGTTCATGAAGGCCGGCATCGGGGAGCTGGCCGGCACAATGCACGACGACCTGATCGACGGTGTGAAGTGGGCCATCGATCAGGGATACGCGGACCCGGACCGGGTGGCGATCCTGGGCGGCTCCTACGGTGGCTATGCGGCACTGGTCGGAGTCACCTTCACACCCGATGTCTTCGCCGCTGCGGTGGACATCTTCGGGATCTCCGACCTCGCCAACTTCATGCGCAACCAGCCGGAATTCGTCCGGCCGGCCCTTGCCTCCAACTGGTTCCGCTGGGTCGGCGACCCCGCGGATCCGCAGCAGGAGGCCGACATGCTGGCCCGCTCACCGATCAGCCGGGTGGACCAGGTCCGTACACCGCTGCTCATCGCCCAGGGCGCCAACGACGCCCGGGTAGTGCAGGCAGAATCCGACAACATGGTCCAGGCCCTCCGGGCACGTGGGGTCCCCGTCGAGTACATACTCATGGCGGACGAAGGTCACTCCGTCGAGAACCCGGAGAACTTGATCGCGTTGTACCGCACCGTGGAGCGCTTCTTGGACGAGCACCTAGGCCACGGCCGGGACGAGACATAGCCGCCGTCCGGGCCGTGACGGTCGGCGGTCGGCGGTCGGCGGTCGGCGGTCGGCGGTCGGCGGTCGGCGGTCGGCGCAAAAAACATGCTGAACTTGGCGCGGAACTCAACGGCGAGGCAGTGTCATCTCACACCACACAGTCTTCCCGGCAGCCGTACGACTACTGCCCCACTCGCGAGCCAGCCGGCTCACCACCCGCAAGCCACGCCCGAACTCATCGGTCGCCCCCGTACTGAGGAGCGTCGGCAGCGTGGCATCCTCGTCGTCCACCTCGCACAGCAACGCGTCCCCGCGCACCAGCCGCAACTCGATCCGCCGACTCCGGGCATGCCGCACGGCATTGGTGACCAGCTCGCCCACCATCAACTCGGCTTGATCACAAAGCGAGTTGAGCCCCCACGCATGGAGCTGTTCACGAACCACAGCACGAGCACGGCTCACCTCGATCGGCTCGGACGCAAGCCGCCACGTAGCGACGTCCTCGGCATCGATGCCACCGAGCCGCGCCATCAGCAACGCCACGTCGTCCTTACGCCCGCCACGCCCCGCTTTCGAAAACGTCTCGGCCAGGGCCCGGATGATGGTGTCGCAGGCGTCATCCATCGACGCCGCCGGATGCGCGGCGGACTCGCACAGCGTGGCGAGCCCGACGCCGATGTCCTCGCCGCGCACCTCCACCAGCCCATCCGTGCACATCACCAGCCGGTCGCCGGGCGACACCCGTACCCGTACGGTCTCGAAGGGCACCCCGCCGACCCCGATGGGCGCCCCCGTCGGCAGGTCGAGGAGATCGCTGCGGCCGTCCTCGGCGCGGACCAACACCGGTGGAATGTGGCCCGCGTTGGCGATCTGGAGTTCGCTCGCGATGGGGTCGTACACCGCGTACAGGCAGGTCGCGAGGTAGTGCTCACCGAGCCGCTGCGCCAAGTCGTCGAGGTTCCGCAGGAGTTGGGCGGGCGGCAGGTCGAGGCCCGCCATGGTCTGGACGGCGGTGCGCAACTGGCCCATCATCGCGGCCGAGTTGAGCCCGTGCCCCATCACATCGCCGACGACGAACGCGGTCCGTGAGCCGGGCAGCTTCACCGAGTCGAACCAGTCGCCGCCGACCCGCCCCAGCAACGTACCCGGCAGATAGCGGGTGGCGATGTCGCAGCCGGCCATACGGGGCGCGATGTGCGGCAGCATGCTGTCCTGGAGGGTCTCGGCGACGCTCTCCTGGTACGTGTACATGCGGGCGTTGTCGAGCACGAGCCCGGCGCGGGCGGCGAGTTCGGCACCCGTCACCCGGTCCATGTCGTTGAACTCGACGCGCTCCGGGTGGCGCAGCAGGATCATGAACCCGAGGACCACATGGCGGGCCTTGAGCGGTACGACCAGCATGGAGCGGCCGGTGATGAGGGGCCGGATGTCGCGCTTCTCGAACTGCGCGGCGATCATGTGGCCCATCTGCTCGCTGATGCGCGGCACGAGGACGGGTTCGCCGGTGGTCATGCACTGGAAGAACGGCGTGTGCGCCGGGAACGGCATGGCTTCGCCGACCGGTACGACATCGTCCCAGCGGCCCGGCTCGTCGGTGTGCTCCAGGGCGACGCGGTGCCACATGGTGGTCGTGTCGGGCACACCGTCGGGGAAGCCCTCACCGGCGACGACCTGTTCACGCAGGTACGTCCCGGCGACATCGGTGAAGCGCGGCACCACGGCCTTGCTGACCTCGACGATGGTGCGGGACAGGTCAAGCGAGCTGCCGATGCGCCCGCTGACCTCGTTCAGGAACTCCAGACGCTCGCGCACCGCGGCGTACTCGAGGTCCTCACCGTCGTCCTCGAAGTCCGGGTGCTCCGGAAGCGGGGACTGACCGGACGCCGCCGCCCGGGCCGCACGCTCCCGGCGGGCCAACCGCTCGACGCGCCGTGGCACACCCCAGTCGGGCGTGACGGGCACCCGTTCGTTCTGGCTGAACTCCAGGATGGGATAGCCCAGTTCGAGTACCTGCCCGACGATGCGGGCGCTCTCGCCGACGCTCATGCTGGGCAGGATCTCGGGCAGCCGGCGGGCGAGGTCCTCGGCGCCGGGGAAGTCGGTGTGCAGCGCGAAGCCGGGCGCGATGCGCTCGACGGCCTCGCTCGCCACCGTGCCATCGACAGCGTCGGCGTCATCGCGGCCCGTGCCGTCCGCGTCGACGTCGTCGCGGCGCGCCCCGTCCGCATCGGCGGCCAGCACAAGCAGCCGCTCCTGGCCGGGGCCCACCAAGGGATACGCCCACCACAGGACGTCGACCCGGTCGGAGCCCGGCACCGAGAGTCGCGCGCGGCCCGCCGCCGGGTAGGACAGCCGCCCGTCGAGGGACGATCCGAGGTCGGGGCCGAGTCCGTCGTACGCGGCATACGCGCCGTACGGCGTGATCTCGTCGTCCTCGGTCAGGGCGCCGGACACGGGGAGCAGATCGGCGGCGGGGCGGCCCACCGCCTCCTCCTTGGGGGTCCCGAACAACCGCCGGGCACCCCGGCTCCAGTGGGAGACCAGACCCTCGCGGTCGACGACGACCACGGCCAGCGGGATGCGGCCCGCCGCGGCGCTCTCCACCACGGCGCCGTTCCCGGCTCCGCCGCCTGAAGCCGCACCCCCATCGGTGCCACGGTCCATGGCCAGGCCCCTTCTCCCCACGGTCCCGCAAGATCTGTGCCGCACCCACCACGGTACGGGCGCGTACGGTTGCGATGTGTGGCAATCCGGGAATTGCTCCGGCGTACGCGACGGAGCGCGACCGGTGGAAACGCAGCGGTGCAGGGCGCGTTCAACGCGCCCTGCACCGCTGTTTGTTGCTCGGGTTACTTCTCGACCTCGGCGGCGAGCTTCGCGAGCACCGTGTCGTAGATCCGGGCGAGGCCCTTGGGGGCGAAGGTCTTCTCGAAGAAGCCGCCGATGCCGCCGGCGCCGTTCCAGACGGTGGTGACGACGACGCGGGCCGCGCCCTCGCCGGCCGGGGTGACCCGCCAGGTGGTGACCATGGAGGAATTGCGGTCCTTCTCGACGAGTTCGCCGTCGGTGGGCTCGCTCACCTCGAGCAGGCAGTCACGGATGCGCTTGCTGGTGGCCTGGAGTTTCCAGTGGACGAGGGTGCCTTCGCCGTCGCCGCCCTCGCGGACCTCGTACTCGCTGAAGTGCTCGGACAGGATCTTCCCGCGCGTGCCGCTGTAGTCGGCCAGGGCATCGAAAACGTCGTCCGGCTGAGCCGCTACAACTCGCTCCGTGGTGGCCTCGACCTGCGCCATTGCGTTCCTCCAGCACTTGGAAACTCGGGGGTTCGCGGTCAGCCAACCACCAGGCGGCCGAGTCGCCCAAATCGGGGTCCCCCAAGGAGTGCAGAAAGGGTGGCGGACACGCAGGTCGTGTTGAGGTCGCACGATCAAGGGAACAAGTGTTCTATTCTCTGCTCAGTGCTACCGAGGAGGCCTCATGCGCTGGGAAAACCTCACAGTGGAGTCCGGCGGCAATCCGCCGGAGAACCCCGCGCTGTTCGGCGCGGACGCGGTGACCACCCGTACCTTCGACACGCCGGAGTTCCGCGGGATCACCTTCCACGAGATCCGGGCCCGGTCGATCGTGAACCGGGTGCCGGGCGCCTCACGCATGCCCTTCGAGTGGACGGTCAACCCGTACCGAGGCTGCACGCACGCGTGTGTGTACTGCACTGCATGACCCTATTGAGCCCGGGAGGGCCGATGCTCAGCACTCCAAACGCGGACAAGGCCTGGAAAGGCATGACGAAGTCATTCCCGACCCCGGAGGCGCCAGACCAGTATGCCGCCCCGAGCAAGGCGGAGAGGACGGCTTACGCCGTGCTGCTGCATGGACCGGCTGCGCGCTCAGGCGACGCCGACGCGAGTCAGTGGCTGCTGCTGCGCGACCACACAGCGAAGCGCCTGTAAAGGCGTGTCCGACGAGGGCCACGCTCAGGGTGTCGCCG
Organism: Streptomyces ureilyticus; assembly: GCF_011045025.1. Lineage (GTDB taxonomy): Bacteria > Actinomycetota > Actinomycetes > Streptomycetales > Streptomycetaceae > Streptomyces > Streptomyces ureilyticus. Next base: position 49,496 of record NZ_JAAKZX010000035.1, on the reverse strand, counting down.
GGCAAGGTGTCACCGTCCTTGAAGAGGCAGGGTGCGGGCGATGTGGCGGGCACCGGCGACGGCCAAGGCGACCGAGGTCAGCGTCGGGTTGCAGGCGGTCGCCGTGGGGATGACGCCGTCGCCTGCGACATGCAGGCCAGGTACGTCCCAAAGCTGGCCGACGGGGTCACACACGGTGGTGCCGTCTTCGGCGGGGCCGGTGCGGACGGTGCCCTGATAGTGCAGCGACGCGCCGAGGGCGAGGGTGCGGGGTGCGTCGTCGAGAGGGTCGCCGAGGGCCTCGGCGACGCGGCGAACGGCCGCCCGCGCCGCGTCGAGGGAGGCGTGGTCGCGTTCGGTGAGCTTGTAGTGGATGCGCATCGCGGGCATGCCGTAGGCGTCATGCAGGGTGTCGTCGAACGTCACGCGGTCCTCGGCCCGTACGTCCTTCGCGCAGAACCAGCCCAGGCCGACGCCTCGAGGTGGCGCGGCCAACCGTGCACGAGGTCGTTAGAACGACACAACCCCAACTACGTCGGCGGCGACATCTTCGCCGGCGCGATGACCATGCGCCAAACCCTCCTCCGCCCAGCCCTCCGCTGGGACCCGTACGCCACTCCAACACCCGGCGTCTACCTGTGCTCCGCCTCCACCCCGCCCGACCCCAGCGTCCACGGTATGGCGGGAACTCAGGCCGCCCGCCGCGCACTTCGCCAACGCTTCGGCATTCGCACCCCCCACCAACGTCCGGGGTTCGGTAGGAACTTCGGGTCGGGTCCAGCCGTCGCGCAGGACAGGCGTGGGGCGCATGGCAGCCGACCCTGCCCCGGCGTGCTCCGTGGGAGTGACGTGCCGGCAAGGTGGTCCTGGTCGATCACTCGGAGAAGTCCGAGTTGACCCTTGGGGGCCAGGCATCCGTGAGGAGTATTCCCCTGGTATAGGCACTGGATACCAGCGCAGTCCGATTGGGCACCGCAAACCTGCGCAGTAGACCGGTCACGCGGTACTCGACACCTTGCCGGCTTAAATGGACGCGTTCCGCCAGCGCAGCGGTCGACATGCCCTCCGCCATTCCTTCGATGATCTGAGCGTCGACTTTCATCAGAATCTCCTTCTCCAGAATCTCCTGATCAGTGACGACCTCGGCCTCCCCTTCATCCCCCTCTTTCTTCTCCTCGGCCTCTTCCTTGACCTCCTCTTCTGTCTCGACCTCTGCCTCCCTCTCCTCCCCTTCGTTCCTCGCACGTATCACCACCAAGACGGCGGCGACTCTGTGCGAATCGCCGTGCACCGCCACGGCGGTGAGCACACCGGTGAACGTCCTGCCTTCCGGCAGCATGATCACCGCCTGAATGGAGAACTGGGGTCGCCTTCCCGCCAGCAGACGGGCGACCCGGTCACCCAGCGGGCGCCTAACGTTGGGGTGCACCAGATGACAGAAGCTGCGGCCGAGCACCTTCGTCGAAGAGCCGCCGAACTTCCCGAAGAAATCCCTGTTCGCCTGTCGTATGGTCAGCGTGGTATCCAGATACGCCAGGTAGAGCCCTGACTGGTCGGTGGATGGAGAAATGATCAAGGGAACGCCATCCTTTAATTCTCAGGTGTTCGGAGCTATTCGCGAATGGTTGAATGCCTTCACCAGGATTCCGCCAGAGGCCCAAGCACAACCAAACAACGCCCCCGATTCATGCTCGCCTCACTTCCGGAGGAAAATGCCCTCGCCACGCCCCGCCGGGTCCGGACGGGCGGCGTGGCGGGCGGGCGCAGCCCGCTGGACTTCGCTGCCCGGAGTTACTCGCGTGGGGTGCCACGAGGGCGGCGTGCCAGGCCCCATAGGCGGCGGACCGGTAGCAGCGCGAGGGTGACCGCGAAGGTCACGGCCAGTAGGAGCTGCCAGTTCGTGGCGTAGTCGAGGGGTAGTGCAGTGGGGTTGCGGCCCTGGCCTTGGCGTAGTAGCAGGGGTAGTGCGATCAGTGTGAGACAGCCGCCCACGATCAGGCCGCCGCGCAGCACGCCGTACCCGGAACTCGCACCGGCACCGGCGGCGTCCCCCTTTCCGTACGCGTTGTGGTACGGCCGTCGCAGTGCGAGCCCTGCCAGCAGCACCAGCGGTACCAGGAGCCCGTCGTGTACCGCTACCGCGCCGGCGAGCCACAGCAGCACCTGCGGCACCGTGTCCTCGCGGGTCTCGGTGACGAGGAGCCAGCCGCCGATTCCCAGCAGCACCGCTCCCGCGGTTCCCAGTGTCCATCGCAGCGCGGTCACGTCAGTACCTCGATCCGTGAGACCCATTTCGTTTGCAGTACTCCGGGCCGGTTCGGCGCGATGATCCGCGCCGGGTAGCCGTGATCGGCGCTCAGTACGCGGCCGTTCACCCGCAGCGCCAGCAGCGTCAGCGGGTCGCGGGCGTAGGAGGCGCCCATCTCCGTCACGCCGTAGGCGCCCGCCCGCTGTAGCGAGACGATGCGCAGCCGCGCGTCGTGGGGCGCGCCCGCGCGGTCGAGGAGGTCCCGTACGCGAACGCCCTCCCAGTGTGCTGACGCGCTCCAGCCCTCGACGCAGGCGATCGGGAGTTCTTCGGTGTGCTGCGGCAGTCGGGCGAGTTCGGAGAGTGTGAGGGTGTAGGGGCGAGGTCCGGCGACCCGAAGCTGCCAGTCGCGTACGGCGGTGGCGGAGACGCGGGCCTGGGCAGCGGTGCGGTTGATCGGCAGGCCCTGTGAGCCGTGGTCCGGTTGGCGGGGTGCGAGAAGGTTCAGCGGCCGCAGCGGGGTGAAGGCCTGCCCGGCGGTGACCACCGTCACCGCGCCGACGGCCGCGCCCACCCCGAGCAGCAGCGACCGCCGGTCGGGCGCGTCCCCGGCGGGCAACTGCCGCGTGCCCGGCGACCGGTGCCGCCAGTGCGCGGCGATCAGCGGTGCCTTGACGGCCAGATGCAGCAGCAGCGCGCCGACCATCACCCAGGCCAGCGCCCAGTGAACCTGCCGGAAGGAGAACGGCCACGGGTACCACTGCACGATGTTGAGCAGCCCCAGGAACAGCTCCAGCAAGACGGAGGAGACGAGCACCGCCACTGAAAACCGTTCCAGCGCGTGCCTCACCCCCTGCACCGGCGGGAAGACGAACAACCGCGGATACACCGCCCAGAGCTTGGCCAGCAGCAGCGGCACCGCCGCGATACCGCTGGCCACGTGCAGGCCCTGACTGAATCGGTAGCCCCACACCGGCCGCGTCGGCAACCGGTCCGCGACCGCACCTGGCGGCTCCTGCAGGACATGGCTGACCACACCGGTGACGAAGCACACCAGCACAGCCGCGCCCAACCAGCGGCCGATCACGGTCGCGGTACGTGGATCATGCAACTGCCCGCGGAACCGGGGCTTGCGCTGCTGTCGTTTGGCGCGGGAGATCCTGATCGCGCCGAGCGCGTTGTGCTCGGGGTGCCGGCAATAGCGGGGCGCCGGACCCTGCGCACCGGGTGCGGGTGGCTCGGGCGCATTGGTGCAGCCGGGATAGGCACAGGTCGGGACGGTCTCGACGGTCATTGTTTCCAGCCTTTCGCTGCTGGTTTAGCGGTATTCGGGGTTCTCGAAGTCGAACCGGCACCCGGCGTCCCACTGCGACCGCTGGTTCCCGTGCGCCGGAACGCCACCGGCGTCCTTGAGCAGCCGGGCCAGATGCAGCAGGTTCCACGTCATGAACGTGGTGTTCCTGTTGGTGAAGTCGTTGCCGGGACCGCCGGAGCCCGGATCGAGATAGGAAGGGCCGGGCCCGGCCTCCCCGATCCAGCCCGCGTCCGCCTGCGGCGGGATCGTGTATCCCAGGTGCTGCAGGCTGTAGAGGACGTTCATGGCGCAGTGCTTGGCGCCGTCCTCGTTGCCGGTGATCAGGCAGCCGCCCACCCGCCCGTAGTAGGCGTACTGACCGGCGTCGTTGAGCAGACCGGAGCAGGCGTAGAGCCGCTCGATGACCTGCTTGGCGACCGAGCTGTTGTCACCCAGCCAGATCGGCCCGGCGATGACGAGAATGTCCGCGGCCATCACCTGCTGGTAGACCGACGGCCACGCGTCGCGTTCCCAGCCGTGCTCGGTCATGTCCGGCCACACACCGGTGGCGATCTCATGGTCGATCGGCCGCAAGTGCTCGACCTGCACGCCCTGCTTCTCCATGATCCGCGAGCTGAGGTCGATCAGGCCCTGCGTGTGGCTGCGTTCCGGGCTCTTCTTCAGCGTGCAGTTGAGAAACAGTGCACGCAGGTCGTCATGGCTCATACCCCCTCAGTGCGGCCAGCCCGCCGAACGTTACAAGTAGGCCCGGCAGTCGGCCGCGTCCTGCTTCTCCCGAGTGATCGATCGCACGGGATGGGCTCCGGGGCTGGGCGTGCGGCTGCGCTCCATGTAGCGGTGGAGTACGGCGAGCAGATCGTCGTGCAGCTCGCGCAACTCGGCGCCCGCTCCAGCAGCCGGCCGCGACTGAACACCTGCCCCGGGCTGCCCAGCAGCCGCCTCCAGGATCCGGAACTCGGCCGACGTGCACGCGATGCGCCGCCCCTCGGCCTTCACCTCGTGCCACACCCGGTCGAGTTCGAGCAGTCCGACCCGCAACGGCTCCGTCCGCGCACCGTCAGCCGTCCGCGAGCGGCGCAACAGCGACCGCACCCGGGCCATCAGCTCCCGTGGGTCGTAGGGCTTGGCGAGGGAGTCGTCGGCGCCGAGGTCGAACCCGATCAGCTTGTCCTCGGCGGTCGAGCGGGCCGTCACCATCAGCACCGGCACGTCGTAGTCGCGCCGCAGCGCCCGGACGACGTCCAGGCCGTCCATCGCCGGCATCACGTCGAGTATCAGCAGGTCCAGCCGCCGGGGGCGCACCTCGTCCCCCGCCGCCCTGCCGTCGGCGACGGTCAGCACGGTGTGCTCCTCGCGGACGAGATAACGCCGGATCAGCTCGGCCTGCCGGGCATCGTCCTCGGCGACGAGGATGAACGCAGACACGATGCTTCCTCCCACGCGACGACCATGACCGTTCGCTTCCCGGTCCTCGACCATAGCGGCCGCCGCCGGCTTGTCGTCCGGCCACCCGGGAGAATCCCCGGGTTTCACTGCCTTACGAAAGCCGAACGGCTGCAAAAGCCTCCTGGATGAATACGGGAAGGTGCAGGAATACTTCAAAGTCCGCGACAGCCTTTCAAGGATTGTGGAGTACTTTCATTGTGTGACGAATGGCTGACGAGGACCGCGCCGGAAGATGCGAGGACACCGGGTCAGTGGTCACGTGGCGCGTCGGGCCGGTGAGCGATGGTAATCAACATCGAACCAGGGGCCGCCGGACCGGGCAGAAGGATCGTCGTGGATCTCACGGCTCCCAGCGCTGCGGAGGACGGCGTCCCCTGCCTCCGGCACAGCTGGGAGACCCAGATCGGCGAAGTCCTCCCGGTGCCCTGTGAGCCGACGCCCCGTGGCTTCCGGGCCAGGATCACCAGCCAGGTGGAGGCAGCTCGTCGCGTGGCGCACCAGCCCGCCGTGGCAGGTCGGGGTGGGGGGCGCGGATGGAGGCGAAGCTGCTGTTCCTGCCCGCAGCGGACATCGGAGCCCTGATCGGCGACCGTGTGACCGTCCGGTCTGCCGCATCGGCCGCGGCTGCTCATGGGCTACGCAGGCTTGATCGACGCCACCGTGACCGACCTGACGTCGGCTGGCGTGCAGGCCACCCGCGACTTCCTGATCGAGCTGGGCAAGGGCGTACTGGGAGAGGGGATCGACGACCAGGAACCCCTGCTGGCTCCCGCGTTGGCCCAGGCGGCGAAGAACCTCGTGGACGGCGCCTCGCCGACGCCGACATCTCCCCCGCGGCCCTGGCCCGCGAACTCAACGTCTCAGTACGGACGCTGCACCGGGCGTTCGCCGCGACCGAGGAGTCGGTCAGCGCGTACATCCGCCGCCGCGGCTGGAACGGGCCAGGCTTGAGCTGGTGGAAGGGACCGGGACGCGGAGCGTCTCGGAGCTCGCCGCCTGCTGGCATTTCGCGGACAACAGCCACTTCACCCGTTTCTTCAAGAAGCAATACGGTCAAACGCCTGCCGAGTACGCACGGTCGAGCGGCAATACGGCGCGTCGTACCGGGAGCACCGGAACACCGTAAACACCCGGGGGGGGGAGGACCAGGTGGGGTCACCGGACGACAGCTTCCGGTGACCCCACCCGGATTGAGGTGTCAGGCGTAGGTGGCCATCAGGGCGCTGAAGGAACTGCCCTGAGGGGCGACCCGCCCCGGAACGGTCGACGCCTCCGGCTGCACACCGCTGGTGGCGGTGATTGCGGCGAAGGCTTCGTCGATAATGGCTCTGTTGGTGGCTTCGAGGTCAATCACGTTGGGAGTAATCACGTTGGGAGTGCCCAGCACCGGGGCGGCCACCGCGCTGTGCCAGGTGGAGTGCTCTTCGCCCGTGGCGTTGTGGTTGGCCCACTCGGCAGCACGGGACGTGGTAATCATCGACATGACACCATTTCCTTCCGTCAAGGATGCTGTCCGGATTCCGGAACAAGCAGGTTCACTTTTCCTGGGGGAACTTTCCCCCATGGCATTTCCATGCTAGGCACTGCCATTACGCGAGACAACGCCAACAGCCCTGCCGCCGCCGCCCTTTAGGGAATCACCTGGATAATGCGAACGCAGTCACTACGCAGTCGCCAGGAATTGCGTGGCGGCCAGTTCGGCGTACAGCGGATCCTTGGCGACCAGCTCGCGGTGCGTGCCGACGGCGCGCACCATGCCGGCGTCGATGACCACGATGCGGTCGGCCATCATCACGGTCGAGAGGCGGTGGGCCGTGGTGAGCACCGTGGTCTCCCGCGCCACGTCGGCGATCGTGTCCCGTAGCGCGGCCTCGTTCACCGCGTCGAGCTGCGACGTCGCCTCGTCGAGCAGCAGCAGCCGTGGCCGCCGCAGCAGGGCGCGTGCGATGGCGACGCGCTGCCGCTCGCCGCCTGAGAGCCTGGTGCCGCGATGGCCGACCATCGTCTCAAGGCCCTCGGGAAGACGAGCGACGAGGGAGTCGAGGCGGGCGATGGCCAGGATCCGCCGCAGTTCGTCGTCGCCCGTGCCGGGCGCGCCGAGCAGCAGGTTGTCACGCAGCGAGCCGGACAGGACCGGGGCGTCCTGTTCGACGTAGCCGAGGGTGGCCCGCAGCGTAGCGACGTCCCAGTCACCGAGGTCGGTGCCATCCAGCACGATCCGGCCGCCGGTCGGCTCGTAGAATCGCTCGATGAGGGAGAAGACGCTTGTCTTGCCCGCGCCCGACGGGCCGACGAAGGCGGTCATGCCACGCGGCGGAACGGAGAAGGTGACCCCACGGTGGACCTCGGGCAGATCAGGGCCGTAGGAGAAGCGGACGTCGTGGAAGGCGACCTCGGCAGGCCTCGCACCGGGTTCCGGCGGGGCGGCGGGCGGCTGCTCCGGCTCGGCAGGCAGGCGCAGTGTCTCCTGGATCCGGGCCACGGCCGCAGCGCCGACCTGGTATTGGGTGACCGCGATGACGAGTTGGTTGATGGGGTTGATCAGGTAGAAGACATACATCAGGAACGCGACGAGCGTGCCGATGTCGATGGCGCCGGAGGCGGCCCTGGCGCCGCCGGCGCCGAGCACGGCTAGGAAGGCTATCTGCCCGGCCAGCCCGGAGGTGTTCCCGGCGATCGCCACCCACTTGGCCGTCCGCAGCCCGGCCCGGTAGGAGTCGTCGGCCGCCCGGCGGATGCGGTCTCCCTCGCGGTGTTCGGCGCCGGAGGCTTTGACCGTGCGCAGGCTGCCGAGCATTCGCTCCAGCGCGGCCCCCATCAGCCCCACCGACTCCTGGGCGCTGATGCTGGCGCGGCGGATGCGGGGCAGCAGGAGGCCCATGACCGAGCCGGCGAGGGCCAGCACGCCGAGGGTGACGGCCAGCAGCACCGGGTCCAGGATCCCCATGAGGATGACGGTCGCCACCAGGGTGAGGAATCCGGTGATCGCGCCGACGAAGCTGTCGGAGGTGACCGAGCGCAGCAGCGTGGTGTCGGCGGTCACCCGGGCCATCAGCTCGCCGGGCTCGGACCGGTCGACGGCCGGGATGCGCAGTCGCAGCAGGCGCGCCACGAGAGTGTGGCGGGCGCCGAGGACGACGGACTCGGCGGCGCGCTGGAGCACGAAGGAACCGGCCGCTCCCACGGCGGCGTTGACCAGGACCAGGGCGGTCATCAGCAGCAGCACGCCCGCCACCGGGCGGTCCTGGCCGAGGTCCGTCACCAACTGGCGGGCGGCGAGCGGCAGAACGAGGCCGGCGCCGCCGGTGAACAGGCTCAGCAGGCCGCCGAGCAGCAGCCAGTGCCGGTGCGGGCGGATGTAGCCCAGCAGGACCCGCCACGCCGGCGGCAGGGCCGCCTCGGGCTCGTCGGGTGGCGCCGGATCGGGTGTTTCACGCGACATGCTGGTGGAGGCGTCGTAGCTGAGGGCCAAGGTGCTCTCCGGGTTGCGGGCGCTACGGGACAGCCCCTGCGCCTCGGTCGGATGATGAAGGACTGGTTGAGATTGTGGGCGAGAATTCGGCCTCAATCAGGTGACCGGTGCCGGTTCTAGGGATTCCCCCAAATCTGCACACGCGTCCGCGATTGCGTTTCCCGCCCGTCGCGTCATCGGGGATTCTTCACCGTGCACGGGTGCTGCGACCTCACCTCATGGAGTCTTTCGTGTTCATCGAGAACGCCTACTACGACGAGAAGCTGGCGAGTTTCTACGACCGCATGTATCCGGATGTGTCCGAGACGGAGCTTTCTGTTGGTTTCATCTCCGCACTAACCCCCGCCGGTGGCCGGATCCTGGAGTTGGGCGTGGGCACCGGCCGCGTCGCACTCCCGCTGGCCGAGCAGGGATTTCGGGTGCATGGCATCGATGGCTCTCCCGCGATGCTGGAGGAGTTGCGGAAGCGGGACCCTCAGGGGCAGGTGACGGCGGTGCTCGGCGACTTCACCAAGGACCGCTTCGGCAAGGACAGCAGCGGGAGCGACTTCGATGTTGTGACCATCGTCCTCAACACCTTCTTCACGGCCGTCACCAAGGAACAGCAGATCGGCTGCCTGACCAGGGTCCGGGAACAGCTGGCGCCGGAAGGCCGGTTCGTCCTGGACGCGTTCGACCCGGCGCCGTTCCACGCGATGGGCGAGCCGAAGCTGTCCATGCGCCACCTCGACGAGAAGTCGGTCATGCTGGACACCTATCTGATCGACCGGTCCCGGCAACTGCTGATCGGCAACCACACGATCCTCGACGGCGGCCCGCCGGCCACCACGCAGCATGTGCTGCGCTACGCGTTCCCCTACGAGCTCGACCTGCTCGCCGAACTGGCCGGGCTGCGGCTGGTGGAGCGCTTCGGCGGCTGGCGCCGGGAGCCCTACACCGCCGCCAGCCCCCGGCATGTGTCGGTCTACGAGATCAGCGCGGGAAGCGGCACCACTGAAAGCGCTCCGCCTTCCTAGGGGATTCTCTAGGGAGGGGGAGGGAAAGCCCGCTCGACATTGCATTGCCTGATCAGGCCTGCCTACGATCCAAATTATCCGGATGCGAAAATCCTCTCGGAATTCCGAGTCCGTCTGACCCATGAATTCTGGGCAATGGTATTCAAGGAGAAGAAACATGTCGTTGATGACTTCGACACACGTGGCCGAGTGGGCCAACCGCAACGCTGCCGCGGGCGAGCAGTCTTCTGTCTGGGCGGGCGGTAGGGAGGTCACCCCGGTGCTGGCCACCCCCGCCGCGGCGGCGGCCGCCCAGGCCGCCCGCGTCCTTGTCGCCACCCAAGCGGCGGGCACCCTGGCCGTCGCAACCGGTCAGGCTGCCGCGCAGGTGACCGGCTACGCCCCGGAGGCGGCGCTGACGGGCCGGACGGCCCCTGAGGGCGCTTCCTTCAGCGCCCTGATGGACGCCGTCGGCTGACGCTCACCGCGGGTGGGGTCGCCGGGAGCCTGCCTCCCGGCGACCCCACCCCTCTTCCGGTCCCCGTCTTCCCCCATGGGCCCCGAGGCCCGATAGGAGTTGTCATGCACGTCTATCCAGCGGCGGGCGATCGCAGCGGCGGCGCCGACCGGGAACTGGACAGGGTTTTCCGCCGGGTGGAGGGCATCACGTCGGTGGGTGCCTTCATCGGCGCCCTGGAACAGCTGACCACCGCGTCCACCCTCGCGGACGACGAGATCTTCGGCTGGCCGGTCCTCCGCCTGAACGGGCCGGACCTCACCACCGGCCTGGGCAAGTACGTCGCCAAGGCCCTTGAGTACCCGCACGTGGTGGCCCTGATACAGACGAAGGCGCTGGCCGCCGCGGGGCTGGTGCTTCCGGGCGCCAGCCGCGCCCAGCGCGGGGCGTTGACGGGCACGATGTGCGGTACCGGCATGGCCACCCAGATGCGCTTGGGGTACGGGCTCGACGGCTCCGACCACTTCGCGTTCATCAACTACGCGGGCTCCCTGCTGGAGAAGCTGTTTCCGCACGACCGCAGGGCGCGGGAGGCGGCAGCGGCCTTCATCGCCGCGCACAGCTGCTTCTCGTATTTCACCGCGGGCGTCAGCAAGCTGGTCTCCCCCGCGTGGCGGGACGGCAGCGCCATCCCGCAGATCTTCCGCACGGGCACCTACGGCGACCCCGACCTGTACGAGTTCGTGCGGGACCGGCCCTGGGCGTGCAAGGCGCTGGCCTGGACCACCATCGTCGGGGAGACGGCTTTTCCGCTGGCGCTGGTCGCTCCCAAGCCAGTCTCGCGCGGCATCCTGGGCATGGGGCTCAGCTTCCACGTCGCCAATGCCCGGTTCATGGGTCTGAACCGCTTCGTCTGGTCGTTCGCGGGCACCTACCCGGCGGTCGATCACGCGTCGTCGCGCATCGGTCCCGCGGTGCGCGGGAAGGCCCTGTCGGCCGTCCGGGCGGTGACCACCCGGCCAGGCCGCGCCACGGCCGCACTGGGGGTTGCCGCCGCGGCCGTGGGCGTCGGTGCGGGTGCGGCGAAGTTCCTCGGGGAGCGGCGCCGGACGCGGCTCGCGCAGTCCGCGCCGGGCGAGTTCGTTTCGGCCGGGGGCGGCCGGGCGCACGTGCTGGCCCGGACCAGGGGCGGCGGCCCCTCGGTCATTTTCGAGAGCGCGCTGGCGTGCCCCGCCACCGAGTGGTCCTGGGTGCTGGACCAGCTGCCGTCTGACACCCCCTACCTGGCCTACGACCGTCCCGGCAACGGCTGGAGCGCCCCGGCCGCGGGTCTCGACGCCGAGCGTTCCGTGGCCCGGCTGAAGCAGCTCATCGACACGCTGGGGCTAAAGCCTCCGTACATCCTGGTCGGCCACTCCTTCGGCGGCCTGCTGATCCGGTCCTTCGCGTTGCGCCACCCCTCGTCGATCGGCGGTCTGGTGTTCGTCGACTCGACCCACCCCGACCAGATCGAGCGCTCCAGCCGCCAGCGCGAGAACGTTCCCTGGACCAGACAGCGCCTCGCCCGCCGGCGGCTGACATCCCTGACCCGCCCGGTCCTCCGCCGCACGCACGACGTGGGCGCGGTCACCGAGCTGCCCGGCCCGATGGCAGAGGCGACCGCGCACTGCATGCAGTTCCCGGAGCCGTGGGCAGCTGCACGGCAGGAGTTCGGTCAGTGGACCAGGTCGTGGGCGCCCGACGCCCGGCGGCTGACGGACCTGTCACCCCTGCCGGTGTCCGTGCTGACAGCGGCGCACACCGTGACCGCCGATCCGGTGCACGGCCTGCTCCAGAGCGAACTGGCCGGGCTCTCCAAGGTGTCCCGGCACGAAACCGTCGACGACGCCGACCACGACGGCCTGGTGATGCGCCGGGAACACGCCGCGAGGGTCGCGGCGCACATCGACTGGGTGAGCACCACGCTCACCGCCGCCTGACCGGAGGAGGATCGCCTTGACCATGAAATCTTCCGCCGCCCCCGCCCTCCAGGACACCCCACGGCACGCGTTGTACGCGCTCTTCGGGGCCTGGCTGTCCATGACGGTGGTCCGGCAGTTCCAGTCGCCCTGGGCGCGCAAGCTCTGCCAACGTGTCGATCCGACCGGAGCCGCGCTTCCCATCTCGACGTTCTTCGCGCCGCGGCCGGGAAACACCGACACCCATCTCCTGGTCCGTGACAAGCTCGCCGACGGCACCGTCACCGAGTGGGCGGAGTACCAGCTCATCGAGAAGAGAACGCTGCGGCACATGGTGTGGCACTCGGGTCGCCGGTCGGAGAAGGCGATGTTCGATGTGTTGAACCAGCTCCGGCAGATCCTGGCCACGGAACAGCGGATCGAGTATCTGCAACTCACCGTGCCTTATCTGATCGTGCTGAACTTCGTGACCCATCACTGCCCGCACGACCCGGCCACGGAAAAGACCCAGTTCCTGCTGGTCACGTCCACCGGCTACGACCAGGACGACGATCCGCGCGGCTTTCTCACCTCCGCGTTCCACGACCTGCGCTGACGCTGACGAACCAGCAGCGCAACCGCGGACCCGCACGCAGAACTTGAGGGAATCCCTGCACATGAGCAGCAGCAGCGACAGCGAGAGCGGCTGGGCCGGCGGCAGCGCATCGGCCGGCCAGGCCGATGCGGTGATCGTGGGCTCCGGGCCCAACGGGCTGGCCGCGGCAGTGCTGCTGGCCCGCGCCGGGCTCACCGTGGCCGTCCACGAAGCCGCAGATGAGCCCGGCGGCGGCGCACGAACGACCGAGGCGCACCTGCCCGGCTTCCACGTCGACACCTGCTCCGCCGTTCACCCCATGGCCGCCGCCTCCCCCTTCTTCCGTACCTTCGACCTGGCCGCCCACGGGGTGGAGTTGCTCCAGCCACCGGTTGCCTACGCCCACCCGATGGACGGCGGCAGAGCCGGTCTGGCGTGGCGCGACCTGGACCGCACCGCCGACGGCCTCGGACCGGACGGCCGGGCCTGGCGCCGCCTGTTCGGCCCCCTGGCCGAGCACTGGCAGGGCCTGGCCGACGCCGCACTGTCCGACCTGCGCCACCCGCCGCACGACCCGGCCACGGCCCTGCGCCTGGGCCGGCGCATCCTCACGCACAGCTCCCCCGCATGGCTGAGGGGGCGGGCGCGGTTCCGGGACCACGTGGCACCGGCCATGCTCGCCGGCGTAGCCGCCCACGCCATCCGCCCACCCGGCTCCGCGCCGGCGGCGGCGGTCGGCCTGGTGCTGGCCACACTGGCCCACGCCGTGGGCTGGCCGCTGCCCCGCGGCGGCAGCGGGGCGATCACCCACGCCCTGATCAAGCAGATCCACGAGCACGGCGGCCGGATCATCACCGGCCACCGGGTGACCAGCCTGGCCGAACTGCCCCGCGCCAAGGCCATCCTCCTGGATGTCACCCCCGCGGAACTGGTCCGCATCACCGGCGACGAACTGCCCGCGCGCTACGTCCGCGCCCTGCGCCGGTTCCGTCACGGCGGCGGTGCCACCAAGGTCGACTTCGCCCTGTCCGGCCCCGTACCCTGGACCGCCCCGGGTTGCGACCTGGCCGGGACCCTCCACCTGATCGGCACCCGCGGCGAGGCCCAGGCCGCGGAACGAGACATCCTGGCCGGCCGCCACCCCGACCGCCCCTACGTCCTGGCCGTCCAACCCGGCGTAGTCGACCCCACCCGCGCACCCACAGGAGCCGACACGCTGTCGGCCTACGCCCACGTGCCGCACGACTCCTCGGTGGACGTCACGCCGATGGTCATCGCACAGGTCGAACGCTTCGCCCCCGGCTTCCGCGACCTGATCCTGGCCCACCACACCACCACGGCCGCCGAACAGGAACGGCACAACCCCAACTACATCGGCGGTGACATCGCCGCAGGCGCCATGACCCTGCGCCAGACCCTCCTGCGCCCAGCGCTCCGCTGGGACCCCTACGCCACCCCGCTACCCGGCGTCTACCTCTGCTCCGCCTCCACCCCGCCCGGCCCCGGCGTCCACGGCATGGCCGGAACCCACGCCGCCCGCCGTGCCCTACGCCAACGCTTCGGCATCCGCACACCCCCACCGACGGCGTAAGGAAGAGGGAGGAGGGCGGGAACGCGGCTGCGGCCTGCCGCCCTCCTCACGCGATCACTCGGCGAAATCCGGGGTGAACCTCGGGGGCCAGGTACCCGCAAGGAGCATGGCTCGGCGGCGGCGCGAGGTACGCCGCGGCATGGGCGGCTGAGCGCAGCAGGGCCTTGGCGCGGGGCAGGAGGACCTCTCCGGCTTCGGTGAGCCGGGTGCCTCGAGCGGGTGCGATCCAGCAGACTGGCGCCCAATTTCCGTTCCAGACAGCGGACTTGACGACTCAGGGACGGCTGAGTGATGTGCAGGGCTGCAGCGGCGCGGCCGAAATACCGGTGCTCGGCGACGGCCGTGATGTAGCGGACCAGGCGCAGGTCAAGGCCGGTGCGAAACCTAAGACGGTGTCCTGTGTGGTGAGGCGGACGTTGACTCAACATGGGGCCGGGAACGTGGAGTTGGATTGTTCCGCACGGGCTGTGGGAGATCGCGAAGCCGCTGATCCCGCCGTCGAGGGTGCGGTCGCAGGGCGGCGGAACACAGGACACGCCTGATGAGACGCTGCTCACGGCCATCATCTACGTTCTGGGCAGCGGCTGTGCATCGACGCCGGCGCGGCGCGCTGTCGGCACGCACCACGAGCTGGTCGCCAAGGACCAGCTGTACGCCGAACTGGCCGCCAGGCAATTCCTGGCAACCGCAAGGCGAGGGCGTGTCCCGTGGACCCGGCGCCGGTGGCTGCGTTCGCCTCGTCTAGGTGATCCCCTGGAGGACGGCGGGGGTGGGCCGCCTACGTTGTCTCACGTAATGGCCGTGCCTAGCATGACCATTGCCAGGGGTGAAAGTTCCCCAGAAAATGCGAACCCGTCTGTTCCCGAATCCAGACAGCATCCGCGACGGAAGGAATAGTGTCATGCGGATGAATTCCCCGTCACATGCCGCCGAGCGGGCCAACCGCAACGCCACGGGCGAAGAGCACTGCATTAGCATCGCGCTTTCATGAGCGTACTCGTCCACGCCTTGACCAAATAAGCGGAGAGGGCTCCTGAACTGCAACGATGAGACTTGTCCAGGGTCCTATTGGCTGCACGGAAAGGAGCACTCTCAAGGTGAGTAAACGTATTGGGTTTGTACCCGCGTGTCGGCGTCGAGGGCGGCAGCGGGGCGGACTTTCTGGTCGAGACAGTCCGCAAGTCCGGTCTGGACACCGCGATATCGGTGGCATTGGCGCCGTGGCGCAAGCCGCGGGCCGTGCACGACCCGGGCAAGATCCGCCGCGCCTTCCGTTGGGACCCGCGCGATTGACTACCACACACCGAGACGCCGCGAAAGTCGCCCAACACGCCCGCCAAGGGCTGGCCGTTTGCCTGGCCGCTCCCCCCGTGGCGCTCGTGTTCATTGCGGACCTATCCCGACCACGCCTTCCCCTCCTTCTCTTATCCTTCCTCTACGTCCTTCATCTGGGAGCGTTACTGTGGCCGGTGTGGACCGGTCACCCCTACCGGGTCTCACCGCTCGTCCTGATGTCCCCCACCCTGGTGTGGCTGGTCTGTCTGTGGCTCTCCCCTCTCGCAGGCGCCTTCGAGCCCACGCAGGCCGCCCCGCTCGCCGGTGTCGCCATCGTCCCCGCAGCCGTCGCTACGGCCGAACTGCCCCTACGCGTGCAGGTGTACACAGCCGGGGCATGCGTCGGGGCCACCGCCGTCTTCACCCTTCCCCACCCGCTGCCCGCGGCGGCCGCTGCCGGCAGTGTGCACCTCGCGATCATCGCCGCCATCTACTCGACGACGTGGCTTGTTTCAGTCGTCTCCCGGCTGGAGGCGGCAGCGGACGTGGCGGCGCTGCTCGCCGTGACCGAAGAGCGTCTACGCATGTCCCACGACCTGTACGACACACTGGGCCGCAATCTGGCCGTCATCGCTCTCAAGTCGGAACTGGCCGCCCGCGCCGGCACGCTGGAGGAGATCGAGGAAGTGCGCGTGCTGGCACAAAGTTCACAAAGTGAGATCCGTGCGGTGGCAAACGCCGCCCGCCCCCCCTCTCTCCAGGACGAACTGGAAGGCGCCCGGTCCCTCCTGCACGCCTCCGGCATACAGTGCACTGTGGCCGATGAGCATCGCCTCCCGGCACTGTCGGACGATGCGCGCGACGTACTCGGGCGGTCCGTCCAGGAAGCGGCCACGAACGTTATCCGGCACGCCGCCGAGGCCACTGCCTGCACCATCACCCTCACCGCACCGAGCCCAGGAACGATTTCCCTCGAAGTGGTCAACAACGGAGTGCGCCCGGTGTCCGGCCAGCAAATGGAGGGCGGCACGGGATTGGTCGGGCTGGAGCAGCGCATCACACCGCTGGGCGGGCAACTGGAGCACGGACCGCTGTCCCGCGGCACGTACCGCCTACGTGTCACCCTCCCCCTCAACGATTCGAAGATCACCGGAGCGTGACCTGTATGCTGTGACGCTCGGTAACCTTGGCCCCCTCTCAAGCAGAAAGCAGGGGAAGTTCGCGCCGAGGAGCCAGTCGCCGGGTGTCCCCTTTGTGTCCTGCAAGTCAGGTCCTCCCGAGTGCTCGGAAGATCCAGTCAGCCTCGCACCAAGTCTCGGAGTTGAAAGTCCCCCGGCCATCGATGACCCTCGAGACCAAGGTGCAGGCGGCGAGGCGGTGGGGGCGATGCTGGAGAACCGAGGTCACTCGGTCAGGTGCAGCAGTAGGTCGTCGATGTAATCGGGGTGCCTCGTGCGGGCATTGTCGGGGGCCCAGGTCGGCGACGGTGACCGTGGCGCCGAGCTCGTGGAGCTTCTGAACCTGTCGGTGGTCTTGTAAAAGTGGTTCTGGATCACTTTCCGGATGCAACGACTGGGAGGCCCGCACGCTCTGATCGAGATGCAAGGGCCGTGGCGGGACGTCGACCAGGTCGAGCGGGCGATCTTCCCGAGGGTCACGTGGTACAACGAAGAACGCCTCCACTCCGCCCTCGACTACGTACCGCCTGCCGAATACGAACGCGACTTCTGGCAGAGCCAGCAGCAAGCCCCGCAGTCCGCCTGAAACAAGATCACCGGACTCTACGAAACTCGGGGCAGCTCAGTGGACAAGGTCAAGGCGAGCTGCGCGTCCGCCAGCGCCAGTGAGATGGTGCCGGTCCACAGGTGCACCGAGGCGCGGGTGGTGGAGGCGAGGGCGCTGCTCCAGGCCTGGCCGCTCTTCTGGGCGTGCTCCAGCAGGGCGGTGAGCACGAACTCGACGGGCTTGATCTCGTCGGCGAGGTACAGGGTGAGGCTGGCGCCCAGGGCGCCCCAGCCGCCCAGCGAGACCTCGCCGACTCGCAGGACCTGCTCGGCCATCGGGACTAGCTCGGCGGCGGGGCGGCCCTCCAGGGTGCCGAGCGCGCACAGCATGCCGAGCAGCAGGCGCTCCTCGGCGGTCTCGCCGGGCGGCGGCACACGGTCGCGGAAGCGCTCCCTGACGCGGCGCACGGTGGACTTCTCGTCGAGCCCGGAGACCAGTGCTATCGCCTCGACGAGGGTGCGCAGCACCTGTTCCCCGGGGGAGTCGCCGAGGGCGGACTCGACCATGGGCAGCGTCTCGCCCACCAACTCGAAGGCGCGCAGTGAGTTCTGGGCGCCGAGCGAGGTGATGACGTACTGCAGGACGAGGCGGCAGCGCAGACGTGGGTCGGTGGCGAGGGACAGCGCGTGCTCCAGCCGGCTGAGCGCGGTGGGGTGGTCGGTGTGGGCGAGGATCCGGGCCGAGTCGGTCAGCAGTTCGATGTCGTCGGGGTCGTGCCGCAGGGCGCGGGAGTGGTACTGGCCGGCGGGGGCGCCGCGCTGCTCGGCGCCGAGGGCGGCGGAGCGCAGGCGGTGACCATCCAGGGCTCGGGCACCTCGGGCAGGTGCATCAGCTGGACGGCGACCTGGTCGCTGGGGCGCCCGGAGTCGTTGAGCAGGCGGGCGGCGCGCTCGCGCAGCGCGAGACGTTCCTCGGCGGGTGTGGAGTCGAGGACGGCCTGGCGCATGAGGTCGTGGCGGTAGGCGAGGGTGTCGGGCGCAGCAGTCCGGCGGCGCGCAGGGCGTCGACGGCGCCGGCGGCGGGGCCGGCGGCGGGGCCGGCGAGGGCTGCGGCTTCGATGTCGTCGGACTCCAGTACGGCGAGGGCCTTCGCCATGGCAAGCCGTTCGGGAGTGAGTCGGTCGAGGTGGAAGCGGGCCACCGCGCCGTGCCCGAGGCCGTCTCCGAGCGCGGCGGCGCTGAGTCCGGCGACCGGAGCGGACTCCCTCAGCTCGTGCACCACGAACCGGACCAGGAACGGGGTGCCGCCGGTGAGCTCCATGCAGCGTTCGACGAGGGACGGGCCGGGCGTGCTGGCGAGGGCCTCGGCGAGCATGTCGTGTACGGGGTCGTCCGTGAGCGGCTCGACGTCGACGGTGAGGCAGGAGGCGACGTCCGCCATCTCGTCCAGCATGTCGGGACGCGCGTGCTCGACCTCGGAGCGCAGGGTGAGGAGCAGGGCGACGGGCAGGCCCTCGGCCCGGCGAAGCAGGAAGCCGAACCAGCGCAGCGATGCCTCGTCGCACCACTGGAGGTCGTCGACGGCGAGGATCAGGGGCCGTTCGGCGGCAAGGGAGGCGGTGAGCCAGTAACGGCCGTGCATGACGCCGTACATGTCGGCCGGTTGGCCGTCGGGGGCGCCGTCCGCCGGGAGGGCTAGTGTGGCACTGTGGGCGAGTGTGGCGCTCCCGGCGAGCAGGGGGTGGCTCGCGGGGTCGCCGTCGGTGAGGCCGAGCGGGGCGAACAGTCCGCGCACGGCCTCGTAGGCGGCGCCACCGCTCTCCTGGCACTTGACGGTGAGGACGCGGGCGCCGGCGCCCAATTCGGCGGACATCAGCCGGGTCTTTCCGATGCCGGCGGCTCCGCGGAGCAGGACCGCGCGCCCGTCGCCCGTGCCGCGCAGATGCTCGCTGATCAGAGCGAGTTCAAGATCTCGGCCGACGAGCGTGGTCTCCTCGTCCTCCGCCTTCAGGCCCGGGGTTAAGGCCACCGCTCCTCCTGTTACCGCCCCGCCACGCAGAGGAGTTGGCGGAATGCGCGAATCGACCAACCAAGCCTTGTCCGATCATACGCATCAACAGGGGCGTTCCTCGATTGTGCGCGGTCCCGTCGCGGCACATGTGGGTCGCGGGGACGGCAGTCGCGGGCACTCACCGGGGACTTCGTCGGCCTGGAACAACCCGCCGATCTGCACCGGAACTTCGCGCTGCCGTACTCGCCGATCATCCTGCACGAGCTGATCGGCGTGCCCGCCGAAGGGGGAGCGCGCGGTCCATGCTCCCGGGGTAGTCGTGGTGTCATCGCAGATTGCGACGGAGTTCGTGTGGGAGGGCAAAGGTGATGGACTCGTCGGCGGTCGTCACGGTATCGACATGGTCGTAGCCGCGCTCGGCGAGCCATTGCAGTACGCCGTCGACCAGGACGTCGGGGGCGGAGGCGCCGGAGGTCAGGCCCACAGTGGTGATGCCCTCCAGCCAGGCTTCGTCGATCTCGTGGGCGAAGTCGACCAGGTGGGCGGCGGGCGCGCCGGCGTCGAGGGCGACCTCGACCATGCGGACGGAGTTGGAGGAGTTCTTGGAGCCGACGACGATGATGACTTCGGCGTCCTCGGCGAGCTTCTTCACCGCGGTCTGGCGGTTCTGCGTGGCGTAGCAAATGTCGTCGCTGGGCGGGGAGGTCAGGTTCGGGAAACGCGTCTTGAGGGCGTTGACGGTTTCCATGGTTTCGTCGACGGACAGGGTGGTCTGGGAGAGCCAGACGACCTTGGATTCGTCGCGTACCGAGAGGTTCGCGACGTCCTGGGGGCCGTCGACCACGGTGATGTGGTCGGGGGCTTCGCCGCTGGTGCCGATGACCTCTTCGTGGCCTTCGTGGCCGATCAGGAGGATGTCGTAGTCCTGCTGTGCGTACCGGACGGCTTCCCTGTGGACTTTGGTGACCAGCGGGCAGGTCGCGTCGATGGTCGCGAGGTTGCGCGCGGCGGCTTCGGCGTGGACAGTTGGGGCGACGCCGTGGGCGGACAGCAGAACGATGGCTCCCTCGGGTACCTCGTCCGTGCGTTCGACGAAGACGGCGCCCTTCTTCTCCAGGGTCTGCACGACGTGTTTGTTGTGCACGATCTCGTGGCGGACGTAGATGGGCGGCCCGTACTGTTCCAGGGCCTTCTCGACGGCCAGCACGGCGCGGTCCACGCCCGCGCACCAGCCGCGGGGAGAGGCGAGCAGAACGCGGCGGGGGCGTGCGGCCGGTTCGGGTACTGCGGGCGGGTTGGTCATGTGGTCCTCGACGTTGTGGTGAAGGCCAGGGAACGCAATACGGCCGTGATGGTGTCGATGAGGATGGACGGTGACTTTGCCTTCCGGGGTCGTCCAGAGGGTCGAAGACGAGGGCCGGGGCCTGTGCACTCACGCCTGGCTCTCCACCTCCACGGTTTCCAGGGCCAGTTGTTCGCCCAACCGCATCGCTTCCTCGACGAGGACGTCGACGATCTTCGACTCGGGGACGGTCTTGACGACCTCGCCCTTGACGAAGATCTGGCCCTTGCCGTTGCCGGAGGCGACGCCGAGGTCGGCTTCGCGTGCTTCGCCCGGCCCGTTGACGACGCAGCCCATGACCGCCACGCGCAGCGGGTAGGGGAATCCGTCCAGGGCAGCGGTGACGCGTTCGGTGAGGGCGTAGACGTCGACCTGGGCGCGGCCGCACGAGGGACACGAGACGATCTCCAGCTGGCGGGCGCGCAAGCCCAGCGATTGCAGGATCTGCTGGCCGGTCTTGACCTCTTCGACGGGGGGTGCGGTCAGGGAGACGCGGATCGTGTCACCGATGCCCTCGTTGAGGAGGATCGCGAAGGCGGTCGCGGATTTGACGGTGCCCTGGGGTGGCGGACCGGCTTCGGTGACGCCCAGGTGCAGGGGATAGTCGCAGGCGGCGGCGAGGTGGCGGTAGGCAGCGACCATGGTCATGGGGTCGTGGTGCTTGACGGAGATCTTCAGGTCGGTGAAGCCGTGCTCCTCGAACAGGGAGCACTCCCACAGCGCGGACTCCGTCAGTGCCTCGGGGGTGGCTTTGCCGTACTTGGCCAGCAGCCGCCGGTCCAGACTGCCGGCGTTGACACCGATGCGGATCGGCACCCCGGCCGCGGTGGCAGCCTTCGCTATCTCTTTGACCTTGTCGTCGAAGGCTTTGATGTTGCCGGGGTTGACCCGCACCGCGGCGCAGCCGGCGTTCAGGGCGGCGAAGACGTAGCGGGGCTGGAAGTGGATGTCGGCGATGACGGGGATCTTCGACTTCGCGGCGATCGCGGGCAGGGCGTCGGCGTCGTCCTGGGAGGGCACCGCGACGCGTACGATCTCGCATCCGGCCGCGGTCAGTTCGGCGATCTGCTGCAGCGTCGCGTCCACGTTCGCGGTGGGGGTGGTGGTCATGGACTGGACGGAGACCGGTGCGCCGCCGCCTACGGGGACATCGGCGACGTGGATCTGCCGACTGCGGCGGCGCACCGGAGCAGGGGGAATGGTGGGAAGGGGGAGGCCGACGGCGGTCATTGAGGGCTCCCGGCGGTGGTGGCAGTGGGCTGGAGAGGTTTTCCGGCACGGGCGCGCAGGACCGCGTAGGCGATCTGCTCGGCCGACAGGCCGGCATCGGCCAGCAGTTGTTCGCGGGGGCCGTGCGTGAGGAAGGCGCGCGGCAGCCCCAGATTGTGGACGGGGGTGGTGATCGCGTTGTCCCGCAAGGTCTGGGCGAGGGTGCTGCCGAGGCCTCCGGTGCGGGAGTTGTCCTCCACGGTGATGACCATCCGGTGCCGGGCGGTCATGTCGAGCAGTTCGGGTGCGACGGGTATCGCCCAGCGGGGGTCGGCGACGGTCGCTCCGATCCCCTTCTCGGTGAGCTGGGTGGCGGCCTGCAGGCACCTATGGGCCATCGGTCCGTAGGAGACCAGGAGGACGTCCCGGATCCCGGACTCCGACAGGACATCCACACTCCCGGCGCGGCGTACGGCTTCCAGGCCCTGCTCGGCTGTTCCTTTGGGGAAGCGAAGAGCGGTGGGTCCCTCGTGCGCGGTGGCTTCACGCAGCAGCGACCGCAGTTGGCCGCCGTCGCGGGGCACCGCCAACCGCAGGCCGGGCACGATGCCGAGGAGGGAGGCGTCCCACATGCCGTGGTGTGAGGCGCCGTCGGGGCCGGTGATGCCCGCCCGGTCCAGGACGAAGGTGACCGGCAGCCGGTGCAGGGCCACGTCCATGAGGACCTGGTCCGCGGCCCGGGTGAGGAAGGTGGAGTAGAGGGCGACGACGGGGTGGAAGCCCCCCATGGCCAGACCGGCCGCGGAGGTGACGGCATGCTGCTCGGCGATTCCGACGTCGAAGACCCGCTCGGGGTACCTCACCGCCATCGGATACAGGCCGGTGGGGCGGAGCATGGAGGCGGTGATGGCCACCAGGTTCTCGCGTTCAGCGGCCAACTCGAGCAGGGCCTGGCCGAACAGGCTGGTCCACGACACCGCGGGCGGACCGGAGGTGGGGGCGGGCCGGCCGGTGACCGCGTCCACGGTGCCCACCGCGTGCAGGCAGTCCGCCTCATCGCCCTCGGCAGGCCCGAATCCCCAGCCTTTGACGGTCACCGCGTGCACGAGTACAGGCCGCCGCAGGATGCGGGCCTGCTCCAGGACAGCCTGCAGGGCTTCGGTGTCGTGGCCGTCGACGGGACCCAGGTAGGTGAAGCCGGTCTGGGTGAACAGATTCGCACTGGCCTGGTCCGATACGGCTGTGCGGGCGCCGGATTGCCTCAGGGCGTGCAGCTGGTTGGTGAGGGCCCCGGTGGTGGGGGCGTAGGAGCGACCGTTGTCGTTGAGGACCACGACCACCGGACGCTCGCTCGCGCCGATGTTGTTCAGCGCTTCCCAGGCCATGCCGCCGGTCATGGCTCCGTCGCCGATGACGGCGACCACCGACCGGTCCCGGTATCCGCGCAGTTCGTTGGCTTTGGCCAGGCCGTCGGCATAGGAGAGGGAGGCGGAGGCGTGAGAGTTCTCGCTCCAGTCGTGTACCGACTCGGCGTGCGAGGGGTAGCCGGACAGTCCTCCGGCCTGACGCAGCCGGTCGAAGTCCGCGGCGCGTCCGGTCAGGATCTTGTGAACGTAGGCCTGGTGGCCGGTGTCGAAGAGAATTGCATCGCGGGGCGAGTCGAAGACGCGGTGCAGGGCGATGGTCAGTTCCACGACGCCCAGGTTGGGACCCAGATGGCCGCCCGATGCGCAGACCTTCTCGATCAGGAACGTGCGGATGTCCTGGGCCAGGGCCGCGAGCCGTCCGGTCGGCAGGGCACGCACGTCGTGCGGGCCGCGGAGCGTGGTCAGGTGTGCGCCCTCGGGTGCGGTGGGCTGCACGCCGGCGACAGCCTCGGAGAGCTCAGTCATGATGCCTCCCGGTCCGGGCAGCGCCGCGTACGGTATGCCTGCCTGTTCGGTTCCGGGCTTCGAAGGCGGCAGCTCCGCGTAGAGAGCGCGGGCGGTGCTGAGTGGGTGTCGTGGCAGGACAGTTGTAGGGGGACATGAGCATCCTTCCGCCGCAGACAAGCGCAGCAGGAGTCGCAAGGACCGTTGTGGCCGCGTAGCTGTTATGGGGGTGAGGCTTCTTCAGGTGCCCCCGTTCGGGATGTGTCAGCACCGCAGCTGCGGGCACACTGGGGCATCTACGAGCCCACGACCCTCTCCTTCGGCAGTGCCCGCAGGGTCGCTTGGGCCTTGAGCAGCATCTCCTCGTACTCTGCGTCGGGGTCCGAGTCGAGTACGATGGCGCCGCCCGCACCGATGGTCAATTCACCATCGTGGCTTACAGCGGTGCGGATGGTGATGCTGAGATCGGCAGTTCCGGTGTATCCAATAAAGCCGAGGGCTCCTGAGTAAACTCCGCGGGCTTCACCCTCCAAAGTGTCGATGATCTCCATAGTGCGTAACTTCGGCGCTCCCGTCATGGATCCGCCGGGAAAGCATGCCCGTATCGCGTCCACGGCGGACGTGTCATCGCGCAGTGTCCCGGTGACCGTGGAGACCAACTGGTGCACGGTGGCGTACGACTCCGTCGCCATGAGGGAGGGGACAGCGACGCTGTCGATCTCGCAGATCCGTCCGAGGTCATTGCGGAGCAGATCCACGATCATGAGATTCTCCGCGCGCGTCTTGGGATCCATCTTCAGGGAGCGCCGTCTCTCGTCGTCGGTTCGCGGGTCCGGGTGGCGGGGCGCTGTTCCTTTGATCGGTTTGGTCTCTACTGTGCGAGCGGGGTCCACCTTGAGGAATCGCTCGGGTGACGAGCTGAAAACCGTGACGTCGTTGAGGCGCAGAAGCGCGGCGTAAGGAGCGGGGTTCAGCCGGCGTAGGCGCTGGTAGTAGGCGACATCGTTCGCCGGCGCGGGCAGGCGGAGTTTGTTGGTGAGGCATATTTCGTAGCTCACCCCCTCACGGAGGCGTCGATCGCACTCACGGATGTCGGCCAGGTACTGGGTGCGTGAGCGGGCCAGCCATCTCGACGCGTCATGGTTCTCAGCTCGGGGTGGCGGAGACGTTTCAGGCTGTGCTGTGGGCAGGTCGGCCAATGTGGGGACTACTATGCTGATCCACTTCTGGGCGGCGTCCGAGTCCTGCTGCTGGCACACGGCGACGACATAGGTACGGTTCTCGGCGTGGTCCACAGCGATGAAGCGGTCGGCTTGAAGCCACACGGCGTCCGGGGTCTTTGACGGGTGGGTGCGATGGGCGCCGAGATCGGCCTTCAACTCGTAACCGAAGTAGCCGACGTAGCCGCCGACGAAATCGAAGGGCAACTCCTCGGCACCAGCGACCACGCGGCCGGTGCGGCGGTTGAGAGCGTCGAAGATGGTGCCGTCTTCCAGACGAGAAGTACCTCCCGTGGGTTCCACGACGACATGCTGGTCCTCCACCCGGTAGGTCAGCGTCTCGGCTCCGGGCGCTTCCGCGGAGCCGAGGAAGGAAAAGCGGGCCAGGCCCGGCTCGACGTGCGAGCTGTCGAGCCAGAAGGAGCGTGCGCCGGCACCGTACAGGGCCAGGAACGCAGCCTCGGTGTCGACGGCACTGTCCAGGATGCTGAATTGCGCCTGGAGTTGTGCGGGGTGTGGGTGCGGAGTCGACGGTGCGACAGACGCGGTCATCCCATTGGTGCCGGTGCTGATTCGGCGGCCGCGGATGCTGGTACTGCCCTGGCGTGAGCCGGAGGCGAGTGCCAGGTCACGGAAGTTCGCCACGAGACGGGCACCGTGCTCCGTGCAGATGGACTCGGGGTGGAATTGCACCCCCCACCAGGGACGATCGCGGTGGGCCAGGCCCATGACCACTCCGTCCTCGGCGCGCGCAGTGATCTGAAGGTGGGCGGGCCCAGGTTCGGCGATGCTCAGTGAGTGGTAGCGCACGGCAGTGAACTCTTGCGGGATGCCGGCGAAGAGTCCGTCAGCGCTGTGCCGGATCGTGGACAGGTGTCCGTGCCGGGGCTGCGGGGCGGGGATGACCCGCGCGGCCGACAGGAGTCCCATGCCCTGGTGCCCGAGGCACACGCCCAGGACCGGAAGCCGGGAGTGCTCCAGGACGTCGCGGGAACGGCCGAAGTCGCGAGAGATAGCCGGGTGCCCCGGTCCCGGCGAGATGACTGCAGCATCGAAGCCGTTCAGATCGAGGTGGTCCCAGGCTGCGGCGTCGTTCCGTACGACGACGGGCGTGATGCCATACACCTTTGCTAGGAGTTGGTACAGGTTGTAGGTGTAGGAATCGTAATTGTCAATGAGTAGGACGCGCATGGGTCAGCACCAAATGGTTGTCGGAAGCGGTCCGTTGGATCGCTGCTTGGCGTACTTGGCTTAGACATCGGGGCAGCGCGGTCGGTGATCGTCAGGGGGCGTCGGCCGTCACCGTCGACCAGTCGAAGGGGAGGGAGTCGAGGACATCCAGCTCTTGGCACAGGTGCCGCAAGCCGCTGAAGTCCTGAAGGAGCCGGCCACCGCCTGAGGTGTTCTTGATGTCTCGCAGCATCTGACCGCCCCCCTGCACTCCGACAAGTTCCATGACCCTCGCCCAGGTCGTGAAGTCGTGGGCGGCGAACGCCTCCATGCCGTCGGCCAACGCGGTGAGGAAGTAGTCGCGTTGTTCGTCAGTGAAGCGTTTCCATGCCTCCTGAGCGACGGTGTCCGCGATTGAGGCGTGGCAGTATTCGTCGCGGTTGTGCAGGACGGCCGTCATGCGGTTGACGGGCTGGATCTCGTGATCCTCGGCGATGAGGTCCAGGTGGGCGTTTACTGAGATTTCCGCGACTGTGGTGAAGGCGAGTGAGACCAGAGCCTGATGCTCAGGTGTCTTGGCGATGGCGAGCCGGTGCGCTTGCTTGCGTGCTTTGTATCCGAGTGGAAGTGCGGTCTCGGGCATTCGCCAGCCGCGTTGCCGACGCGTTACGGCGCTGGCGTTCAGGTGCATCAACGTGTGGTATTGCTCATCAACCATGGCTTGAGTAACCGCGATTGCCATCGTCTCACCGCCCAGCCCTGTGTCGAAGGCGCCTTTGGCGACCAAGCTGAACCCCGGGTTGACCACGTGCTGCTCGATGTCCATGACGTTCTTGTTGAACGCCACCCAGCCCCACGCAAGGAGCTTGGCCTTGACCTCGTCGTCGAGACCGAGATACGTAGGGTGATTCCGGAAAGGCAGCAGGGCTACGGGAAAGTCCGGCCTGTCCCGCTCGAACACGTCATCCAGACTCTCCTCGCGCCGCTTGACCGTGGCACGCCGGTACCAGTTGTCGGCGAGCCTGTTAAGGATGGCGTTCTCCACTGCATCATTCGGATCGTGCTCCGGGAGCGACCGCAGCCGTTCCACCACGGGTAATGCTCCGAATTCCGGTTCATTGAGCATCTCGTCCATATTGATCCTTACGATCTCGCCTATTGCCGATGGACGGGCCGGGCGGACGCTCGGTCCAGGTCAGTTCCGATCGACCTGCGCCGTGCCGGCCATGGCCCTTGAGGGACTGGACATCACCCGGTTCCAACGTGATCCCGAAGATCTTCTCGGGAGCAGAGAGCGCCTCGCCCTCGTCGAGTTCCCGATGGGTTGCCGGCTCTCCGGGCCGCATTTCCGTGAGCGTGTTGCCGATGAGGACGTGCCTCACTGTGGACTGTGTGCGCTGGAGGATGATCCGGTGGTTGAACGGTGAGCGAGGGTGGGTCAGGCAGTAGTGGTTGAGGACCTCGAAGTCCGCCGGATAGCGCGCGTCCGTGGTGAACCCGTAGAGTTCCGCCGCTCCCTCGGCCCGCAGGAATCGCAGTACGTGTTCGCCGTGCGGTTCCCGCACCATGTCGAAGGACCAATCGCCGTCCAGTAGCGAGCCCTCAGCGAGGCGGATCGGCTCATGCAGCCCGTATCCACCAAAGCTCACGTCGAAGAGCCAACGTTTGTCGTCCAACTCGACGCACAGAGCTACATGGACGGCGGGACCCGTCTTGTTCCCGGTGCGGATCCGGGATCTGGCCGCGAGTGCCGAGAAGGTAAACCCGATTCGGTCCAGCACGGCTGCGATCAGGACGACCTGTTCCAGACACAAGCCGCCACGGCCACGTCGCACGATCTTCTCCTGGACACTATCCAGGTCCAACGGCACGGCCCGCCCGAGCACCGCGTCAATGTTCTCGAAGGCGATCGCCTCAACGTGGGCGGCATGCAGGCCCCGCAACGTAGCGAGATCCGGAGCCACGTCGGCCAGGTATCCCACGCGAGCCAGATAGGCGTCCAGGTCTACGCCAGAACCCTGCCATATCGAATCCGTCATTCGTATCCCATCCTTCACTCCGCCCGACTGGGCCGCGGCTCTGTTATGTGAACTGTCCAGCTACCGTCGCCGCGAGAATGATCCAGCCGAAGTAGCGGTTGGCAACGAAGGCGTCCCAGCAGGATTTCGGATCATCCAGGTTCACGCGTACGACCTGATATGACAGCAGGAACCCCGCGAACACGACGAGCACGTAGAATGCCCAACCCGTTCCCGCCTCGACGCCGGCCCACAAGGCGCCGGCGACGCTCAGCGCGATGAAGAGGGCCAGCCACGCCTTGCTGGACTTGCCGAACATCAGAGCAGAGGACCTGACACCGATGCTCCGGTCGTACTCCTTGTCCTGGTGGGAATAGACCGTGTCGTGAAACAGGGTCCAGAAGAAATTGCATGCGTACAGGCCGAACACAGCCGGTGGGTAGTCGATGCTCCCGGTCACCGCCGTCCAGCCGGCCAGCGCATAAACGCTGATCACCAACGCCAGCCATGCCGAGGGCCACGGAAATACGCGCTTCATGTAGGGGTACGCGACAAGGAGCGGGTACGAGGCCCCGACGACCAGGGCTGTTTCCTTGTTCACCATCGCCAGAATCACCAGTGAAGCCACAGCCTGTACGGCGCCGAACAGGAGTGCCTTCCCCACGCTGATCGTCCCCGCTGCGACAGGACGCGACGCCGTGCGGGCAACTCGGGCATCGATGTCTTTGTCGACGACGTCGTTGACTGCGCAGCTTGCGCCGCGCACCAGTGCGGCCGCAAGGGCGAGCAACACCACCGCCGGCAGGTCTGGTCGTCGTCCGGAGGCGAGGGAAAGACTCCACAGCCCTGGAAGAAGGTAGAGCACGATACCCGTGGGTGCGTGCAGTCGCATCAGTATGAGATAGGCGCGGATGGAGTCAGGGCTCTTCTGGACCAGGCAATGAGATATTCGTTGCAGCATCGGGGAATTGTCGCGGCCCGCTGCCACCGGCATGCCGGTCACCACGTCACCGGAAGTTCGACCAGCCCGCCGAGCAACGTGTCGTGACGCAGTTTCAGTTCCTTCACGTCGACGGCCAGGCGCATGGTCGGGAATCGCGCAACGAGTCGGGCAATCGCCACTTGCAGCTGCATCCGGGCCAGCGGCGCGCCGACGCAGTAGTGCGTGCCGTGCCCGAAGGTGAGGCTGCCTGCGGTTTGGCGAGTGACATCGACCCGCTCGGGGTCGGTGAAGACCGTCTGGTCGTGGTTGGCCGCGATGATATTCAGCAGCACGAGGTCGCCGGCTCGGATGGTGGTTCCGTCGATCTCCAGATCCGTCAACGCATAACGGGGCATTCCGCCGTTGTGTGGGTTCGGCATCGACATCCGCAGGATTTCCTCCACCCCGCTCGGGATGAGGCTCGGGTCGTCCAGCAATGCCTGCCGTTGCTCAGGGTTGGCCAGCAACAGCAATGCGCCCGTACCGATTCGGGCCACGGTGGTCTCATAGCCGCCGAACAGCAACAACGCGGTCAGCCCCACGACTTCTTGGTCGTTGATGCCTTCGGTCGCGCCGATCCTGGAGATCACGTCGTCGCCGGGATTTTGCCGCTTGTCAGCTATGAGTTGCTGGCAATAGCCGAACAACTCGGCCATCCCCTGCTTGGATCGGACCCGGTCCTGTACGTTGGCGGCGTCCTGGGTCCAAGCGCCGAACTGGTCCTTGTCCTGATGGGGCACGCCGAGCCACTCGCACATCACCAGAATCGGCAGGGGTAGTGCCAGTGCCAGGCGTAGATCCACCGGTGGCGTCTGCCCGGCCATCTCGTCCAGCAGTTGCTCGGTCAGTGTTTCGACGTGGGATCGCAGCGCCAGCATGAGCTTGGGTGAGAAGTGCGGCTCCAGCAGCGAACGCAACCTGGCGTGGTCGTTGGCGAAGCTGCCCAGCAGGCTATCGAGAAGCGCGGAACCGCTGTCACGAGCTGCCCCCGGTTCGGGATTGGAGCGGCTGAGCCGGTCATCGTCCAGCAACTGCTGCACCTGAGCATGACCGGTGACCAGCCATGCTTCGTCCCCCTCGGGGGTACGGACCCGATGGACCGTGCCCTGGGACTGGAGCGTGCGCAGCAGTGGCGCGACTTGCAGCAGATGCGTCTGCTCGAAGGGCAATTGAGCTGGGGCGTTCACTGACAACCTCCACGTCGTTATGACCCGTGACAACCTCCGTCGGAGCCGGCGCCCTGCAATCAGGCCCCGGAAGAATCCGGCCGGCTACCGTCTTTGCGGCCTTGGCCACCCAGGTGGCCAACCGCGGCGGGCACCACTCGAGCACCGGGCGTCTTCTCGAGGGCACCCGCCGTGCGGCCACGGAGGGCGGTGAGGGCAACTCCAGCCTGGCCCGGCGGCAGTGACCAGGCATTCGAGTTCGTTGCTCCTGGTGTGCGTCGAGGAGCGGTTGCTCTACTCCGGCGGGGTGTATTCGGCGACCACGACTATGTAGTTGAGCTCGTTGCTCCTGTGCCCGTCGAGGAACGGCTGCTCCACGCCGGTGCGCAGTCCCCACTGGGATCGCAGCTCCCAGTGCGGGATGGCCTCTTGGGTCAGGTCCCAGACCTGCGAGGGCACGAGGTGGTTGTCAGCGAGTGCCTTGAAGTAGTCGCTGCGGTTGTTGATGTGGCAGTCGTAGTGGTCGTCGATGGCCTTCACCGCCTCGCTGGTGGTCGACACGGCGTCGTTGGCGCACCAGGTGACGCAGACGTAGCGGCCTCCCGGGCGCAGCAGCCGGGCGAACTCCACGAATGCCTCCGCGGGGTCGACGTACATGGTGGTCTCGTTGGTGTACACGGCGTCGAACGATCCAGCGGGCAGACCGGTGTCGCACATGTTGGCGAATTCGAAGGAGACCTTGTCGTCGCAGCCGTGCTTCTCCTTGGCGAGGCGCTCGGCGAACTCGATGTGGTGGGCGCAGAAATTGACCCCGACCACCTCGCACCCGAACCGCCGGTTGACGAGGAAGGACGTGCCGCCGCGGCCCGATCCGCCATCCATGACCCTCGCGTCGGGCGAGAGCGGGGCCAGCCCTCGCAGCACCAGTTCGACCTGCTCGTTTTCCATGCGGGCCATTTCCGCGAGGATCGCCGCGTCCCGCTCGGGCTCGGGTACCTCCAGCACGGACTTGTCGTAGGGGCCGACGGCGTAGTGGTGGTGGTACAGCCCGTCTTCTTCGCCCAGCAGCAGGTTGATCGGGTCCTGGGTCTTGGTTTCGTAGTGGGCCTGCGCCCGGCGCTCGAATTCGGTGCGGACGACAGGGGGGGCCGGTGTGTCGTGGGTGGTGGTCATGATGGTGGACTCCCATTCATATGCCGCCCCTGTCGGGCGGCGCCGGTCATGCTGCGCGATTGACGATGCGGTCGAACAAGGTGGTCAGTTCGGCGGTCGCGGTCGGGGACAGTCCGGCTCGTCCGAGGTGTTCTACGGCCGAGTCCAGGTGGCTGCGGGACAGCCGCTGGGCCGTGTGGCGGCCGCCGGCCTCGTCGATGAGGTCGGCCAAGGCCTGGAGGTGCTCCGCCGTGACGCTGTCGGCGTGCCACAACCGGCTCAGTCGATCGCCGGCCGGGCTGTCGGCGGACAGGGCGACCAGCACAGGGAAGGTCAGGTTGCGCCGCTCGATGTCGCCGCGGATGGGCTTGCCGGTCACCGCGGGATCGCCCCAGATGTCCTCCACGTCATTGGAGATCTGCAAGGCGATGCCCAAGTGCCGACCCGCGCCGCGCAGGGCGGCCAGGACATGCTCTGGTTTGCCCGCCCGCATGGCAGGCGTTCCCAGCGAGCACTCCAGCAGTGCTGAAGCCTTCTCCTTCACCATTTGCTCGTACGCCGCAATGCCGGCGTCCGAACCCGGCTGGAGGGTGAGCTCGCGAGCCTGGCCCGCGTGAACCAGACCGATGGCCTCGGTGAACGAGCTGGCGATTTCCTTGTGGCCGGGGCCGGAGTCATCCACGACTATCCGCAGCCCAAGAATCTGTAGCGCGTTCCCGGCGTGTATGGCCAGACTCGCGCCGAATACCTTCCACGCGGCTGGGCGGCTGCGACGCAGCTCGTCCGTGTCGGCGATGTCGTCGTGGAGCAAGGTCGCGTTGTGCAGCAACTCCACGGCTGCCGCCTGGGACTGCACGTCCTCCGGCCGCAGGCCGACTCCATCGGCCACCGCCATCATGAGGCTGGCGCGGGTGAGTTTGCCGTCCCCTCCCCTGCTGGGGTCACCGTGTTCGTCGATGAAGCCCAGGTGGTAACCGCATATCCGGGCCAGGGACGGCTCCAACACAGAAATCTGCTGCTGAATGACGGGCAATACCGCGGATCGCACTACCCTCGGCGATAGTAGGGCTTGGGACCCGGTAGCCGAGGCGACGTGTGTACTCATCGCGATTCTCCTCCAGCCGCGCGAGTAAGGCACAGGTCGTTCGCGAATTGAACCGCTAAACACTCGTCAATGCGGTGAACATGCCGCATACACGCCATCACACCTCTTCACCTCCTGCTTCTCTTCGCTCTGCAGTGAAATCCCGAGTTTCGCATGATCGGAATCGAGAGTTACCCAGGGATTCAGTGGCGGCACCGGATTTGAGTCTGGGTGGTCTCTCCCAGTCGTGTCAACGATGCAGCAATGGGGACTAGGGAAATCACTAGGGAACGATGTATTTCGAGCCCGGCACCCAGGAGCGCCGGCAGATGTTCCACCCGCTCGAGATCCGCTGTCGACAATCTAGCTTTTCCAGATGCTCAACTCGGGCACCGAACGGGCGGGCCCACCGCCTTATTCGGGCACCATCCGCGCCCGATCGATTGTGCTCCCTTTTGGATTCTGGCTTACTGAGCTTGAACTTGGGTTGTCGTAGCCGCTGACAGGCCTTGATCCCGCGGTACGCCGTTGTCATGAGGTACGCGCAGGGCGGCGGACTGTCGGACGAACGCCGGCAGTTCCGCGAGGGCATTCGCATGATGGCCGCCGAACGGTTCGCTGCTGGTGAGCCCAGCTCGGCGATCGCGAAGGAGTTACGGGTCAGCATCCGGTCCATCCAGCGGTGGCGCAGGTGATGGGACAAGGGCGGTCCGCGGGCCCTGCGTTCAGCGGGATCTGCTTCTCTGCCCCGGTTGAGCGACGCCCAGTTCGCCCAGCTGGAGCAGGAGTTGGCGAAGGGGCCGGTCGCACACGGCTGGCCGGACCAGCGGTGGACGCTCTCCCGGGTCAAGACCGTGATCGGCCGTCGGTTCCACAAGAGCTACACCCTGCAGGGGGTGCGCAAGATGCTGATCCGGCACGGGTTCTCCTGCCATGTGCCGGCCAGACGGGCCGTCGAACGCGACGAGGATCAGGTCACCGGCTGGGTGAAGGAGACCTGGCCGCAGGTGGAAGGACCGCGGCGGCACTTGACGCGTGGATCGTCTTCGAGGACGAGTCCGGCTTCTCGATGACGCCGCCGATTGCGCGCACGTGGGCCAGGCGCGGGAAGACGTCCGTGATCCGGGTCCGGGGCCGCTCCCGCCGCCGCATGTCGATCGCCGCACTGACCTGCTACAAGCCGGGCGAACGCTCCCGTCTGATCTACCGGCCCCGTCGCGACGACGGCCGGCGCGACGGACGCAAGAGCTTCGCCTGGACCGACTACCGCGACCTGCTCATCACCGCCCACACCCAGCTCGGCGGCCCGATCGTCCTCGTCTGGGACAACTGTGAGACTCATGGGGCGCCGTCCGGGGCCAGGGCCTGACCCGTGGGACAACTGGCCCAGGCTGCCTTGTTGAGGATCTGTCGACCCAGGTCCCGGGCGGCGCTTACTGCCGCCGGACCGGCGGGCGTGTCCCGATAGGGGCCTTGCCGCACAAGGCACCATCACAGTTCTGACCGCCTACCGGCCCGGCGTCGGCCACAGCCCCGTGCTGCCGATCGAGGAGCCGCGTGACCATCACCAGCATGCCCCAACCGACTCTGCCCGCACAGCCGGAAGAACCGCTGGCAGAGGACGTGATCTTGAGGTGGACACCCACAAGGACGTGCACGTCGCCGCCGCGATCACTGTGCTCGGGTCGGTCCTGGCCCATCAGGAGTTCCCGGCCACCGGCGCCGGATACCGCCAACTCCTAGCCTGGGCATGCTCTTTCGGTGCCCTGCGCCGAGCCGGAGAGGAGTGCACCGGATCCTACGGGGCTGCCCTGGCACGTTTCCTGAGCCGGGAGAAGACCCAGGTCGTCGAAGTGAATCAGCCCGACCGCGCCATGCGACGCAAGCGCGGCAAGACTGACGCCGTCGATGCGGAGGCCGCCGCCCGCGCGGTGCTGTCCGGACACGCTGACGTCACGCCCAAGACCGGCGAGGGCCCGGCGGCCGACATGCGCGTGCTGCGGCTGGCGAAGGAGTCGGCCGTTAAGGCCCGCACGCAGGCAAAGAACCAGCTCAAGGCCGTGCTCCTCGGAGTCGATCCCACGCTGCGCGAAGCGCTTTCCAAGCTGAGCAACGCGGCCCTGATCGCCGAGTGCGCCGACCTTCCCTACGCTGGCGACGCTGCCGTCTTCACGCTCCGGCTGCTGGCCCGCCGCATCCAGCAGCTGACCGCCGAGGTGAAGGAACTCGCCCGCCGGCTCACCAACGCCGTCCGTCGCTGCCATCCGCAGCTTCTGGACATCATCGGAGTCGGGCCCGACAGTGCCGCTGCCCTGCTGATCGCCGCCGGCGACAACCCGGAACGGCTGGTGAACGAGGCATCGTTCGCCGCACTGTGCGGCGTCAACCCGGTCGAGCAGTCCTCCGGAAAGACTCAGCGTCGCAGGCTGAACCGCGGGGCAACCGGCAGGCCAACGCCGCCCTCTACCGCATCGTCGTGACCCGCCTCCGTTGTGATGCCCGCACACGTCTCTACCTCGAACGACGCACGAAACAGGGCATGTCGAAACGCGAGATCATCCGCTGCCTCAAACGCTACGTCGCTCGCGAGCTCTACCGTCAGATCCAGGCGACGTCGGCCTTGTGGCCTCGTCTTCGGCCACTTGACGCAACATAGGGACATCCTCAACGTCCATCTCACTTACGGCATACGGCAGTTCATCGCCCGACAGGACTGGCTGACCGTCTACCAGCTGCCCTCCTACGCACCCGACCTCAACCCCGTCGAGGGCATCTGGTCCCTGCTGCGACGCGGCTGGCTGTCCAACACCGCCTTCACCACCCCCGAACACCTCATCCAGACCATCCGACACGGGATGAGGAAGATCCAGTACCGCCCCCACCTCATCGACGGATGCCTCGCCGGAACCGGACTATCCCTCACCCCAACGACTCCATGAGTTCAAGCTCAGTAATCGCCGTCCCCAGCACTTCGCAGGCCGCCCACGCCCGCTTGCGGCGGTCGATCTCGCCCTAGCGATGGGACGGTCACCCTAGGTCTGGTTGAGCCGCAATGCGGAGCGGTTCCGGGCCTTGGACTCCTTGTACTCCGGCCCGCCAGGCAGCGACCGTCCGCCCGGCATTGTCTGCGCTTCCCGGTCCATCCGTGACCCGTCTCCCGACGCGGTGAGCCGGACGTCCCCGTCGGACCAGGCGGAGACCAGCGAAACAGCCTGTTCCGGATTGAGCCGGGGGTCGCACAGGCTGGTACGGCGGACGGCCTTCCCCTCGTACACGGAGACGTCCTCGGCGCATTCGAGGACGTCATCGGGGGTGGTCTCAAGGTGCAGTCCGCCCGCCGTGCCGCCGACGTCGGTCACGGCCCGGAGGAATCCCCGGATCTCCCGTGCCATGGTCTCCAACAGGCGGGTCTTGTGTCCGTCAGGGCCGACCACGGTGTTGCCGTGCATGGGGTCGCTGAGCCAGATCACGGGATGACCGGCCATCCGGACCGCCTCCACGAGCGCGGGCAGCCGGTCGGCGACCGTCTCGGCGCCCATCCGTGCGATGAGGGTGAGCCGGCCCGGTTCCCGCAGCGGATCGAGCCGTTCGCACAGGAGGGTGATCTCCTCCAGGGTGGCGGTCGGACCGACTTTCACGGCGACCGGGTTGACGATGCCGGTGACGAGGTCCAGGTGAGCGCCGTCCAGTTGGCGGGTCCGCTCGCCGATCCACGGCCAGTGCGTGGAGCCGAGCCAGCGGCGCCCGTCACCCAGCTCACGGATCATGGGCACTTCGTAGTCGAGGACGAGGGCCTCATGGCTCGTCCACAACCGGGGCTCGATCAGGGGCTGGTGCCCCAGGGCCGCGGGCCCGCGCCAGCCCAGGTGCTCCATGACGTCGCAGGCCGTCATGTACGAGGTCAGCAGGCGCATCGGGTCGTGCCGACGGCTTTCCGGGTCATGCTCCGGACCGTTGATCATGTGGCCCCGGTAGACCGGCAGTTCCAGATCTCCGATCCGTTCGAAGGGCCTGGACCGCGGCTTGGCGAACTGGCCCGCGATGCGTCCGACCCGTACGACCGGCTTGTAGGTGACCGTCTTCAGCGTCGCGGCGAGCAGGTCGACCACCGCGGATTTGCGCGACACGAACTCGGCGTCGCACTCATCCGGGTTCTCGGCGCAGTCCCCGGCCTGCACCACCAGGGCTTCGCCCCGGGCCACCTGGGCCAGCAGCGTCCGCAGCACGCGCACGTCCTCCACCTTGACCAGCGGCGGGCGTGCGGCCAGTACCTCCCGGATGCGCCGTACCTGTGACGGGTCGTCCCAGTCAGGTTGCTGCAGAGCCGGCTTACGCATGTCGGTCACGGCTTTTCGCATCGACGAGCGAGTCCACGTCCTCGGTTCCGGCCGGGGTGACGCAGTCGGGCCTGCCAACACCCCGCAGTACGCCATCGGGAAGTGCGGGGTGGTCGGGGCGTCGCTCGGCGGAGTCGGCCAGTACGGGCGCGGCGGTGAGTGTCATGCCGCACCGCTGTGCCGCGTGGCCAGCCTCTGTTTGTCCGGCTTGCCGGCACCGGTGAGGGGGAGCGTGTCGTAGAACGTCACCACGGCCGGTACGTGCTTCGGGGACAGCTCGGCAGCGACGTGACCGACCAGCGTCCCGGAATCGGCGGTGCTGCCCGGCCGCACCACGACGGCGGCGTGGATGTGCTCCACGCGGTCGTCGTCGACCACGCGGTACACCGCGGCCTGGGCGACCTCCGGATGGGTCAGCAGCGCGTTCTCCACATCCGTGGGATGGACCTTGATGCCGTTGGTCTTCATCACCTCGCCCATCCGGCCGTGCAGGCGCAGACAGCCGTTCTCGTCGAGGGAACCGAGGTCGCCGGTGTGCACCCAGCCGTCGCGGATGGTCACGGCGGTCAACTCCGGTTCGCGGCAGTAGCCGAGCATGGTGGACGGGCTCCGCACGCACACCTAGCCGATCTGGCCGGGCGGGACGTCACGATCGTCGTCCACGTCGCGGATTCGTATCTCCGCAGATTGATTGCTTTCTTGGCGGCCTCGGCCGCGATCTCGATCGCGTAATAGCTGCGCACGTGAATCGCGGCGATCTCTCGGTTGGCCAGCTGGAGCAGCGTATCTGTGGTGAGTTCGTGCGCGACTGTGCTTGTCGCGGACCGTACGACGTCGGGCAGGGTGGTCACGGATAGCTTCTTCTCGGTGGACGGCAAAGGACTGGTGCGGGCGTCACCGTGCTCGGAATTCGATTTCGCGGATTTCGCGCTCATTCGGATCGACATGAGTGGCGGGACAGCCCGGATCAGAAAATACGGACTTCGCTAGCCGCGACGGCACTGTCGGCCGGAGATCAACGATTTATGACCCTTCTGCTTCACTTCGCCTGCAGTGAAATCTCGACGCTGGGAGGCTTGCGCAAAAGCTGAGACTTATGTAAAAGCCCGTGATCACCCAGCATCCCTGCAAGCCACCGGTATGCTATTCCCGAGTTTCACATAACCCGGAATCCAGAGTTATCCAGGGATTCAGTGGCGGCACCGGATTTGAGTCTGGGTGATCTGGCCCAGTCGTGTCAACGATGCGGCAATGGGAACTAGGGAAATCACTAGGGACCGATGCATTTCGAGCCCGGCACCCAGGGGCGCTGGCAGAGGTTGGGCAGGCGGGCGATGCCGAGCACGGAGCGGTGAACGCCGTCGCGTTTCAGACGGCAGTCGCGGCGGATTCTCCAGATGCTCAACGCGGGCTCCGAACGGGCGGTCCCGCCGCCTTAAAGAACACCCCAAGGGGACAGAACACCCTGGCCACGTAGACAAGGACTCAGCAGGGCTCAGAGGAACTCGCGGAATGTCGCACAGGTGGCGAGCACACCGCTCTTGATCGGTTTGAAGGTGAACAGGTGTATGCCGTCTATGCCGTTCACAGGCGCGGCCCATGCGGTGCACCGCTTCGAGGCGCGGCCGGCGCGAAGCGGGCGACCGTGTCGACCTCCCGCACCACGGTCGCGGGGTTGGGCGGACGCCCGGCGTCCCACAGGACCTGGCGGGTGTCGCTGTACGCATTGACGAGCGCCCCCTCAGTGAACTCCAGCTGGTCATCCTCCAGGTTTGGCCGACCGGACGCCGATGCCGTCCGCACGGTGACCGCGGTGAGGTTCAGGCGGACGTCCAAGTCGAGGTTCACCTCCCCGTAGGGGCGGATGTGGGACCAGAACAGCGAGGGTCAGGCCCCGCCGGTCGGCGGGCGTGAGAAGGCCGGCCCATCCCGGCTCGCCGAGGACGTCCTGTCCACTGTCGTGACGGGAGCGGGTAGTCTCGGGCTACGGCCTCGACGCGAGTTCGGCAAGCCGCTCGGGCCGGTCGCCGTCCGACGCGGTATCGTTTCTGCGCCCCTGATCGTACTCGACCAGCAGCGCCCGTTGCGCACCTGCGAGTTGCCTCCCTCTCGTCCAGAGCGGCGCACCCGGCACGGCTTGCCGTCCCCGACCCGGGCGCCTACCTGGCCGCTCGGTGGGATGCCCGGCTGAGGAGTCGACCGTCCGTCCACTGAGCGAGAACAGGCAGGTTTCATGAACTGCGATGAGTTCGTTGAGCTGGTGACCACCTTCCTCGATGGCTCCATGCATGAGCCGACCGAGCTGCGTTGCCTCGTGCACCTGACGGAATGCGACGGCTGCGAGACCTATCTCGACCAGTTCAGGCAGACCATCGCGATCCTGGATGCGCTGCCAGGCCAGAGCCTGCCCACCGAAGCGCGCGACCAACTGCTCGGCGCGTTCCGCGCCTTGCGGCGAGACTGACAGACCCGCTGCCGCCCAGTCTCCTGGCCGCGAATGTCCTTACCGGGACATGAACAAACGCGCTACATACGAATCGCACTCACTGAACTGCTCTAGGCTGACGCTCCCAGTTGACAGTCGGCAAGGAGAGACGAATGGCGGGCGCACGCGAACTGCCCCCGGATCAGGTCCTGGTCCAGCGGCTGCGTGACGGTGACGAGGAGACGTTCGCTCTGGTGCTAAACGCCTGGTCAGGCAGCATGCTCAGGCTGGCCATGTCGTTCGTGTCGACCAAGGCCTCCGCGGAGGAGGCCGTCCAGGACACATGGCTGGCGGTCATCAGGGGGATCAGCGACTTCGAAGGCCGTTCAACCCTGAAGACCTGGGTGTACCGGATCCTGGTCAACACGGCCAAGGCGCGCGGCACAAAGGAGAGCAGGACCGTTCCCTTCGCCAGCCTGTTGCCGGAGGAAGAAGGGCCGACGGTGGACGCCTCACGGTTCCGCGCCCCCGGCGAGGA
Source organism: Streptomyces ureilyticus (assembly GCF_011045025.1). GTDB lineage: Bacteria > Actinomycetota > Actinomycetes > Streptomycetales > Streptomycetaceae > Streptomyces > Streptomyces ureilyticus. Next base: position 9,937 of record NZ_JAAKZX010000035.1, on the reverse strand, counting down.
ATACGCCGGACACTGGGCCGTCGGGCAGGAACCGCGTCCCTGGCACATTCCCGAGGACCATGTGCTGCGCGGCGAAGTCCGCGAGGTGATCACGGAGGCGATCGACGAACTCCCACCCCGCCTCCGCACGGTGATCACCCTTCGCGATGTCGCCGGGTACGGCTCGGAGGAAGTGTGTTCCCTGCTGGAGATCTCGCCTGGAAACCAACGCGTCCTCCTCCATCGGGCCAGGGCCTTGTTACGCCGTAAGCTGGAGGAGTACTTGTCCGGTACCCATCATGTCGCGGGCGGGAGGGGACGAGCGTGAACTGCGATGACTTCGTAGAGCTGGTGACCGAGTTCCTCGAGGGCGCCCTCCCCGAAGAGGACGAGCGGCGCTTCATCGAGCACCTGCCGGAATGCTCCGGGTGCGAGAGCTACCTCGATCAGTTCCGTCAGACGATCGCCACGACCGGCGAACTGACCCCGGACGACATCTCACCGGAGGCCAGGCAGCAACTGCTCACCGCTTTCCGGGACTGGCAGCGGTAGTACGCCCGTATGGGGAGCCGTTGACGGCTTGCCCACTCCCGGACAGCGTCTCCCAGCGGCCGTGGCAGGGCACGCACACCATACGTCGACACCCACCTGCCGACTCCACAGGCAAGAACCCCAAGGGCTTGACCCGCCAGGCTTGTCAACGTTCCCTACCGGGCTGGCATCCGGCCTTCACCACACCGGCTCTCCAACCCGTTCCGCTTGTCGCTGATGCCGCAGCGCGTAGCCCCCACCCCTCGTGGGCGACCTCGGCCGCGACAAGCCGGCCGGTCCGTGCCGGACGGCCGGTCAGCCAGCCGTCCGGCACGCGGGATCCACGCCATGTGTGGACGATCCTCGCAGTCGCGTCTCTCACCGGTGGTCTTGTAACGCTCGAGCGGTCCGCCTGCTCTGAACGTCTGAAGTGGGCGTTGGAGCCCCCCGAATCTCGTATGGCCTTCGCCCTCTCCCCTGGGCGGAGGTGATGTGACTACCGGAGACATCTATGACTCTCCTCAGAAGACTCTTGTTCGGCATCATCGCCGCACTGCCCGCCGGCGCGCTCGTGGGGGTCGTGACGAACCCGTCGTGGATCCCGTGGGCGGCGCACATGGTGGTGCTGGGAGCGGTGCTCGGCCTCCTCATCGGCGACCACAGGCAGAGCAACGGCTCGGCCTTCTCGGTGGGTCTGCTCATCGGCCTGCTCGACTGGGTGACCTGGACACTCACCCTCGCTCCCGCGATGGAGGGGAAGACGCCGTCGTGGACGATCGAGGTGGCAGTGTCGCGCTTCCCCGAGCTCGTGGGCGCCGCCCTGTTCGGCGCGCTCGCCGGGCTCGCCTTCCACGTCCTGTCGGCCTTGAGCCCCCCTCGGCCGGTGTCCCAGCGGGCCAAACCCCACGTGGTGATCGTCGGTGGTGGTTTCGGCGGGGTGGGGGCCGCGCGCGAACTGGACCGACGCCTCGCCCGCGGGCTCGATGCCCATGTGACGCTGATCAGCGACTCGAACTTCCTGCTGTTCACCCCCCTGCTGGTCGGCGTCGCCTCCAGCACGGTGGAGGCCAGGCACGTCAGCGCCCCGGTGCGGGCCGGGCTCAACCAGGCCTCCTTTCTCCACGGGCGGGTGGTCTCGATCGACACGCGGACGCGCAATGCGTACGTCTCCGCCGGCCAGGAGGGGATGGTCCGCGTGCCGTACGACGAGCTGGTCCTGGCAGTCGGCGCGGTGCCGCACTTCTTCGACCTGCCGGGAGTTGGCGAGCACGCCTTCCCGATGAAGTCCGTCGAGGACGCCACCGGACTCCGTAACCAGGTGCTTCGCGCGCTGGAGCGGGCCGACCTCGAGCCGGACCCGGCCGAGCAGGCCAGACTGCTGACGTTCGTGGTGGCAGGCGGCGGATTCGCCGGGACGGAACTGGTCGCCGAACTGTTCGACCTGGTGCACGACGTGCTCCACTTCTATCCGCGTCTGCACGGGCTGCGGCCGAGGTTCGTGATCGTGCACGCGGGTGAGCGGCTGCTGCCGGAGCTGTCGCCGAAGCTCGGTCTGTACGCGCAGCGCAAGCTCGACGGACGCGGCATAGAGTTCCGCCTCGGCGCCCGGGTGACCAAGGCCACCGCCGAGGACATCACGCTCGACTCCGGCGAGTCCATCCCCACCCGCACCCTGGCCTGGACGGCGGGCAACCGGCCGAACCCGCTGGTCCAGCAGATCACGCAGGCGCCTCTCGTCGTGGATCCCACCCTTCAGGTCCCGGGTATGCCCGGCCTGTGGGCGCTGGGCGACTGCGCGAGGATTCCCGATCCGGTGAGCGGGTTCCACCCTCCGACCGCGCAGCACGCGATCCGCGAGGGCAAGGCGGTGGCCAAGAACATCGCCGCGGTCCTCGTCGGACGCCGTCCGGTCCCGTTCCGCTTCGGCGGGCTCGGCGTGCTGGTCTCGCTCGGGCACCGCACGGCGGCCGGCGAGATCGGCGGCCGGCAGATCTCCGGTTTCCTCGCCTGGGTGCTGTGGCGCTCGGTCTACCTGAGCAAGCTGCCCAGTGCGGAGAAACGGCTGCGCGTACTCGCCGACTGGACCCTCGACCTGGTCTTCCCCAGGGACATCGCCCTCTCGACCAAGGATGACCGTCATGCGTAACGCCGGCTTCGGAGCCCTCGCCGGCCTCGCGGGAGGGCTGGTCTTCGGCTGGGTGATGACGCTGATCGGGTACCTGCCCACCGTCGCGGCGCTCGTCAGGACCGACTCGTCCGCCGTGGGCTTCGCCGTCCACCTGCTGATCGCGGCGATCATCGGGAGCATCTTCGGTGTGCTCGTGTGTCGGCAGCGCGAGTTGCTGTTCTGGGGGCTGGCGTACGGCGTGCTGTGGTGGTTCCTCGGGCCGCTGACGCTGTTGCCTGTTCTGCTGGGCAGGCCGGTGGCCTGGGACGTGGCAACGGCGCAGGAACTGGTCCCCAGCCTGCTCGGTCACCTGGCCTACGGAGCGGTCACGGCCGCCGTTCTGGCCCTGCTGTCGGGCGGGGAGCGGCAGTTCAGACCCGGTCTCGTGGTGCGTGCCTCGGCCGCCGGGCTGCTCGTCTCCCCGGTGCTCGGCCTCGGCTGGAACGGGCTGATCGTCGGCGCGCTGGTCGGCGCCTCCTACGCGGTGGTCTTCGGCGACCGCGACGAGGGCAGCGGCCCCGCCCTGATCCGCGGCACCGCCTTCGGCTTCGCCTGGTGGGTGCTCGCGGCGGTGACGATCCCGCCGCTGCTGGACGGCCGCCGGCTGGACTGGGCGCCGGCCGCGGTGCGCGACGCCGTGGAGTCGCTGCCCGGCTATGTGCTGCTCGGTGCCGGTACGGCCCTGCTCACCTGCTGGCTGGGCGGCCTGTCGCGGGCGGTGTTCTCCGACGATGTACGGCACGCCCAGGACGCACGCCTCGCCGGTGGGCGGGTGATCTCGATCTGGCACGGCGTCATCGCCGGGCTGGCCGGCGGCGTGATCTTCACCGGTGTCATGGTCGCCGTTGGATTCCTGCCGGTTGTTGCCGCCCTGATCGGCTCGGAGTCCGCGGTCGTGGGCCTCGTCATCCACCTGCTGATCTCCCAGGTCGTCGGAGTCACCTACGCGATCTTCTTCCGCCGCCGCAGCTTCGATCCGGCGTCCGGGATCGGCTGGGGTGTGTCCTACGGTTTCCTCTGGTGGTTCCTGGGGAATCTGACGCTGCTTCCCGTGCTGCTCGGCGTCGCACCCCAGTGGAGCGACGTCGCGCTGGCCCTGTCCTTCCCCTCCCTGGTCGGTCACCTCGCATATGGCGCCGTGCTCGGCCTGGTGTACCAGCGGCTGGAGGAGCGGGTCAGCCCGTGGCACCTGACCCGCAGTAAGGCGACCGCGGTCCGGGCGGCCGCGCGTCAGGAGCAGACGCTGAGCGCGGCGCCCGCTTTGTGGAGCCTGATCACTTGCGTGGCCCTGCTCATTCCCATTCTGGTGTCGTGAGTCCTGTCCGGATCTGGAAAGCCGTGGAGCGGGTGGCGATGGCCACCCGCTCCGCTTCCTCCGCTTTCTCCGTCAGGTGGCTTGCGTGAGCTCGGCCGCCCCGAACGACACGCTGAAGCGTTCGCACCAGACCGTGACCGTGGAGAACGTGTTCAGGTCGGTGCCCGCCGGGATCGCGTAGTTCTGGTTGCCCTCGTTGCCCTTGAGGTCTCCGAGGTCGACGTGCCGGCCGTCGTCGAGGTTGCCGCCGCCGTCCTGCTTGACCGGCTGGTCGCTGAGCCATACGTGCAGGGCCGGGCCGTCGGAGGTGCGCAGGTCCGCCAGACGCAGCGTCGTGTTCCCGTCCGCGAGCTGCAGGATCTCCACTGAGCCGCTGGTGTCGTGCTCGTGGGAGATGAAGTCACCGTTCGCCAACTGCTCGGCCACCGCGGCCCCTTGCCGGCCAGTGGCCACTGGAGCCGCCTCATCCACGCGGTTCGTGGTAAGCAGCCGCCAGGGCTGGAAGAGGTAAAGCCCGAAAGCTGCCACGACGACCACAGCGGCGGTGATCCAGAGGACGGGGCGCTTGGTTCGGCACATGAGGATTTCCGTTTCAGTAAGTCAATGAGCTGGGCCTCCGCCTTCACCGGGTGGTAAAGGCGAAGGCCGGATCGAGCAGGAGCGTGTGCCGAAGTCGGCCGGCCGCAGACCCTGCCCCGGTGTGCCGAAGGCTGACCCGTCAGTCCTGCTTCGCGGGGCGCAGGCGCTCGAGTTCGATGGAGAGCGTGGTCTTCTCGCGGCGCAGCTCATCGGCCTCGTCGCGGATGCCGTCGAACCTGACCTCGAGCATGCCGACCCGCTCGCGGTAGCGCTCCAGCTCGGCCCGGACGAATTCGGCGTCTGCCACCTGGCGGGCCGTGTCCGCGCGGATCGCAGCGGTCTCCTCAGCGAACTTCTGCTCTGCGGCGTCGAGTTCGGCGACGGCCATGTCGCCCGCCTCCTCAGCGAGCGTGGCGCGCTGCTCGGCGGCCAGGATGCGCTGCGCGGAGGCGCGGGAGACGGTCTCGATCCGGGCCTCGGCTGCCGCGGAGTCCGTGATGATCGCCAACTCTTCGATGTAGGCGGGCAGGTCGGTGGCGAGCTGGTTGATGAGCGCGACGAGGGCGTCGCGTGACTGCGCGGCAGAGGTGCTGTCGACGCCCGCCATTGCGAGTTCGTCAGATACGGCTGCCATCGGCGCCGCCTCCAACGCATCGGCGGCGGGAGCCTGTCCGAAGTCCGTGGACACGACGTCGGCGGCGGGCGCCTGCCCGAAGGAGGCGGGCGACGAATGCTCGGCGACCGGCGCCTGGGCACTCTTCGCTTCTTCCTTGGCCGCCTTCTTGGCTGCGGCTACCGAGCGCTTGTCCTCCTTGCGCTGTGTCCGCTTGGCGCGGAACTTCCTGAACGCCCCGAGCGCGTTGTGCTCGGGGTGCCGGCAATAGCGGGGCGCCGGACCCTGCGCACCGGGTGCGGGTGGCTCGGGCGCATTGGTGCAGCCGGGATAGGCACAGGTCGGGACGGTCTCGGAGGTCATTTTCGGCCTTTCGTTGCTGACTTGGCTGGTTTAGCGGTATTCGGGGTTCTCGAAGTCGAACCGGCACCCGGCGTCCCACTGCGACCGCTGGTTCCCGTGCGCCGGAACGCCACCGGCGTCCTTGAGCAGCCGGGCCAGATGCAGCAGGTTCCACGTCATGAACGTGGTGTTCCTGTTGGTGAAGTCGTTGCCGGGACCGCCGGAGCCCGGATCGAGATAGGAAGGGCCGGGCCCGGCCTCCCCGATCCAGCCCGCGTCCGCCTGCGGCGGGATCGTGTATCCCAGGTGCTGCAGGCTGTAGAGGACGTTCATGGCGCAGTGCTTGGCGCCGTCCTCGTTGCCGGTGATCAGGCAGCCGCCCACCCGCCCGTAGTAGGCGTACTGACCGGCGTCGTTGAGCAGACCGGAGCAGGCGTAGAGCCGCTCGATGACCTGCTTGGCGACCGAGCTGTTGTCACCCAGCCAGATCGGCCCGGCGATGACGAGAATGTCCGCGGCCATCACCTGCTGGTAGACCGACGGCCACGCGTCGCGTTCCCAGCCGTGCTCGGTCATGTCCGGCCACACACCGGTGGCGATCTCATGGTCGATCGGCCGCAAGTGCTCGACCTGCACGCCCTGCTTCTCCATGATCCGCGAGCTGAGGTCGATCAGGCCCTGCGTGTGGCTGCGTTCCGGGCTCTTCTTCAGCGTGCAGTTGAGAAACAGTGCACGCAGGTCGTCATGGCTCATACCCCCTCAGTGCGGCCAGCCCGCCGAACGTTACAAGTAGGCCCGGCAGTTGAGTGCGGTGACGGCAGGTCTGCGCAGCCTGCCGAAGCCCTTCCCGATCCTGGCCACGGGTTGGCCACCCACCTTGAGGTGTTGCTCCGGCACGGGCTCAGCCAACGCGTGCCGGTCGAGGCGTGCACTGACGTGCAGCGAAGAAGCCGCTACCTGCTGGGTGAAGGAGACCTTGAGGTTCCCCTCCTACTGTGGAGACCGTGACCGGAGGGATAGTTGGGGTCATGGCATCCAAGAAGCGCCTCTACGATGCGGAGTTCCGCGAGGGGGCGGTACGGATCGTGTTGGAGACCGGAAAGTCGATCCCGGAGGTGGCCGCGGATCTGGGCATCCATTCCGGGACACTGCACAGCTGGGTGTCGCGGGCGAGGCGTAACGGGTCACCGTCGTCGGACCGGCCGGTGGCCGAGGCGTCGCCCGGTGGTCGGCTGCGGGAGAGTGAGCGCGCGGAGCTGGACGGGCTGCGGGCCGAGGCCAGGGAGACCCGAACCGCAGCCCGAGCCGGAGCCGGCCATACCGACGCCCACTCAACTCACTCTGCTCTGACCGGCGTTTCCCTGCTCCGATCCCTGCTCCGACCAGCACCTTTGCCCGGCATCCGGCGGCATCGCGCTGCCCAATAGTGTCAACTCTTTACAGAACCTGTCCTTCTGGAGGGTCAATTCCGGGACGATGCGGGGCGGGCCGTGATGCGCACGGCTCGAACTCCTCCATCCTGGGAGGCCTTGATGAAGAAGAGAGCAACCGCTCTGTGCGGTGCCGCCGCCGTGCTGGCCGGGTTGATGACCGCGGTTCCGGCCGACGCGAAGGCGGGTGCCACGACCGCAGAGCGCACCACCCGGTCCGCCGACGCGGCCAAGCTCACCTGGAAGAAGTGCGGCACCGAGGACTATCCGACGCTCCAGTGCGCGTCCCTCAAAGTGCGGCTCGACCACTCGAACCCATACAGCGAACGCATCACGATCGCGCTGTCACGCATCCCCCACACCTCCAAGACGTACCAAGGGCCGCTCCTCGTCAACCCGGGCGGCCCCGGCGGCAGCGGTCTCACCCTCGCCGGGTTCGTCGCCTCCTCGCTGCCGAAGGAGGTGGCGGCGCAGTACGACGTCATCGGCTTCGACCCGCGCGGCGTCGGCGACAGCAAGCCCGCGCTGGACTGCCGGCCCGGGCACTTCGCGCCCGTACGCCCCGACTCCGTGCCGCGCACCCCCGCCCTCGAGAAGGCCAACCTCGCCCGGGCACAGGCCTTCGCCGAGGAGTGCGGCAAGAAGTACGCGGACGTGCTGCCGTACATCGACACGGTGAGCGCGGTCCGTGACATGGACGCCATCCGGCGTGCGCTCGGCGCGAAGAAGATCAACTACTTCGGTTACTCGTACGGCACCTACCTGGGCGCCGTCTACGCGAAGCTCTACCCGGAGCGCGTACGACGCCTGGTGCTCGACTCCGTCGTCGACCCCACCGGTGTCTGGTACGACGACAACATCAACCAGGACTACGCCTTCGACAGCCGCCACAAGGCGTTCATGGCATGGGTCGCCAAGTACAACGCGACGTACAAGCTCGGCACCGATCCGGACAAGATCGAGGCCAAGTGGTACGCGATGCGGGCGGCACTGGCGAAGAAGCCCGCGGACGGCAAGGTGGGCGCCTCCGAACTCGAGGACACGTACCTCCCCGGCGGCTACTACAACGGCTACTGGCCGTATCTCGCCGAGGCGTTCGCGGCCTATGTGAACGACAAGAACGATGACCCGCTGGTCGAGGCGTACCAGAACTTCGCCGCCGTCGACGCGGCGGGCGACAACGGCTACAGCATCTACGCCGCTGTGGAGTGCCGTGACGCGCCCTGGCCGCGGGACTGGAACGAGTGGCGTCACGACCACTGGAAGGTACACAGGAAGGCGCCGTTCATGACGTGGAGCAACGCCTGGTACAACGCGCCGTGCGCGTTCTGGCCGACGGATTCGCTCGACCCGGTCGACGTCGCCAACGACTCGCTGCCGCCGGCGCTGCTGTTCCAGGCGACCGACGACGCGGCCACCCCGTACGAGGGCGGTGTCACGGTCCACCACCTGCTGCGCGACTCAAGCCTGGTGGTCGAGCAGGACGGCGGAAACCACGGCATCACACTCGCCGGGAACACCTGCCTGGACAAGCACCTGGCGACCTACCTGTCCACCGGCAACGTCCCGCGCAGCGACGGCGAGGCCGACGCGGTATGCGAGGCCCTGCCGGACCCCAAGCCGCTGACAGCACAGGACGACTCGGCGGCGCGCGGCGCGAAACTGCACGGCCTGCTCGGATTCCGAGGCTGAGCCTCGGCATGTGAACCGTAGACAGCGGCTGCCCGTCGGGGGCGATGTCAGTGCCATGGTCCACGATGGACCCATGAGGACCGAACTGACCCGCATTCCCGCCCCCGACGGGGTCGCCCCCGCCTCCTCGTACGCCCATGTCGTCATGGGCAGGGGCCGCTTCGTGGCGATCTCGGGCCAGGTGGCGCTGGACGAGAACGGCAAGCTGGTCGGCGAGAACGACCCTGAGGCCCAGGCCCGCCAAACCTTCGAGAACCTGCGCCGCTGCCTGTCCGCCGCAGGGGCTACGTTCGACGACGTCATCAAACTGACCTACTACGTCACGGACATGGCCCACATGCCGGCAGTCCGAGCGGCCCGCGACGCCCACATACCTTCCGACCACCTCCCGGCGTCCACGGCCGTACAGGTCGTAGGTCTGGTACGCCCGGAGTTGCTGATGGAGATAGAGGCGTACGCGATACTTCCCGAGTGATCCACATCCGCGAAATGACCCTCGCCGACTGCGAGCAAGTAGCCGAGATCCGCATACGCGGCTGGCAACACTCCTACAAGGGCCTGATCCCCCAGGCCTACCTCGACGACCTCGACCTCACGACCGAGACAGCCCGCCGCCGTTCCCACTTCGAGCAGGCAGGCGATGGCGTGGTGAACCTGGTAGCGGAGAGATCCGGCAAGCTAGTCGGCTGGTCCTGCCACGGCCCGTACCGAGACGCCGAACTCCCCACACGAGAGGCCGAGTTGTACGCGATCTACGTCCACCCGGGACACCTCTCCCAGGGCGTGGGCCGCGCACTGCTACAAGAGTCCACGACCCGCTGCACCACCGCAGGCCACCCCCGAATGCTCCTGTGGGTGCTCAAGGAAAACACCCGAGCCCGCCACTTCTACGAACAAACGGGCTTCACCCCGGACGGCACGGAGGAGCCGTGGGAGGTCGGCGGCGCGACGGTCCCGGAGGTGCGCTACGTCAGGACGCTGGGCGACAGCTGACGCGACAGGGCCAGCGCGCCGGGCCCGGGGCTAGGGGCGGAGCCCCAGGTGGACGGGAATGGGTAGGGGCGGAGGAGGCGAAAACCCCGCCCTGCGCACCCCCCGCTACCGACCAGCCCGCTGAACAGGCAACCGCTTAAGCGCCCCCGCAGCCGCCTCCGCCAACAGCGGATGCGCCAACGCCTCGTTCAAAATCGCCCGAGCGTCGGCCGTGGGTGAGGCCGCTCATTCGTCGCTGATATGAGCGGGTGTCGATCCGTCCGTGCAGTAGCAGGCTGGCGCACCCGTTCCTCGCC
>NZ_JAAKZX010000359.1 GCF_011045025.1 Streptomyces ureilyticus | reverse complement strand
GTCTGAGGCGGGGGATGCGGCGCGCAAGTTGCTTGCGGGGGCGGAGGAGCCGGGGGCTGCGTACGGCGCCTGAGCGCTCCGCTGGGTTGGGCGGTTTTCGGGTGCGGGTTGTTTGTGGCTGGTCGCGCAGTTCCGGGGAGCGCCCCTTTTAGGGGCGCGGGGAACTGCGCAACCAGCCACGACGCACCCGCAGCCGTGACACGCGGTGTCACTCCCCACCCCTTGACGGGGGGGCTGGGACGCAGCCCCAGTTTCGGGAAGGGGCGGGCTTGGGGAAAGAACCCCCTCGTCAGATCCGACGCGGCAGCGTAGACGCCAGCAGCGTCCGAACCCGGTCGTCCCGTATGTGCTCGACCGCCTCCTCCGCGGTAGCGCGCGGCGTACTGTCAGGCCGCTCCTCGGCAAGCAACCGCTCCAGCACGGGGATCGCGCGCGAATCCTGACGCACGGCCAACCCTCGCGCCGCCTCCGCCACCACTTCCGCATCCGCGTCGCCCAGCAGCGCGGCCAGCGCATCCCGCAGCGCGGGCGTATCCGCGTCGAGCACGGCCAACGCCGTAGTCGCCCAGTTGCGCACGTCCCTGTCGACGTCACGAGACAGGGCGACGAGCCGCGCGACGCCCTCCGCGTGCGAGGCGGGAACCAGCCCGCACAGCGCCACGGCGACCGCGCGCCGTACGCCGGTGTCCGCGTGGCGGGCGTGCCGGAGGATCTCGGGAAGCGCGGCGGGATCCTGGTGCTGCCCGAGCGCCGCGACCACGGACCGCAGCGTCAACGGGTCCTGGACAGCACGCGCCAACTCCCGCAGCAGCGGCACGCTTTGGGCCACATACGGCCGTACGGCCGCCCCGGCCTGATCCGGCCCACCCTCCGCCCCCAACCGCCCCAGCACATCCGCCCCGAACGCCTGCCGCAACGGATGCGCGCCGTCCCCGCACCACAGCACCGCCGCCCGAAACGTCTCCTCGTCGCCGCGCCGCACGAGGGCGCTCACCGCCTCGGTCCAGTCGTCGTTGTCGGGGTCGGCGCAGCGCAGGGCGCGGTCGGCGAGTTCCGGGGCGGGGGCCGCGATGCCCAGCGAGGTCTCCAGGACGGTGACGATGGCGGCGTGGCCCGTCTGATGGTCGTTGCCCCAGGTGTGGTGGCCCTCCCCGGCCTTCAGGAACCTGACCTCGACGGTCACGCCGCCGTCCTCCCGGAAGCGGCGGGTGACGCACTCATGGCCGGGCCCGTGCGTGTGCTCCAGGCCCGCCCGCAGCTCCGCCGCCACATCGAGGGTCAGCCAGCGCCGGGCCTCGGTCAGCGCCTCGGACCGGGCCCGCGCCCCGTGCTCGAGCAGGGCGCGTACGCAGCCGAGGGAACCGCGGCGCGCGGCCGTCACCAGCGAAGGCTCTCCGGTGGGGCCCGGACGGTTAGGGTCCGCGCCGCCCGTCAGGAGCGCGGCGACCACGGACGCGTGGCCGCGCACGACAGCCCAGGCCATGGCCGTGAACCCGAACTCCTCCACCAGATCCGGCCGCGCCCCGGCCGCCAGCAGCGCTCGTACGACCTCCGTGTGCCCGCCGCACGCCGCTCCGCACAGCGGCGAGTCCGTGCCCGAGCTGAGCCGGTCCGGTTCGGCTCCGGCCGCCAGGAGGAGGCGTACGACACCCGGATCGTCCGTCATGGTCGCCAGATACAGGACCGTCTGCCCGTCCTCGTCCACCGACTCCGGACTCGCGCCCGCGCGCAGCATCCGTACGACCGCGTCCTCGTCGTCCTCGTACACGGCGGTGAACAGACCGGCCGCCAGATCGTGCGTGTTCATCCTTCGACCTTCGCCCGTCAGGCACGTATAGGGCAAAGCATTTCGCCATGAATCACGTGACCTTGCCCATACGTCGCACTGGGTTACGTGTCGCACTCCAGCACCGTGCGGCACAGACCGCAGCGGGCCCGCACCCGGCCCCGTACCGGCACCCGGATCCGCTGATGGCAGGTCGGGCAGGGAAACGACACGCGCAGCGGGCCATGGCCGTCGGGGGTGAAGTCGTACGGGACGCCGACGGGACGGCCGAGGTGGTCCTGGGCGTGACGGCGGTCCTTCGCGTAGCGGCGGCGGCCCACCCAGCCGGCCGCGGTCAGCGGCGGCTGCTGCTCGTCGTGGCGGGCCCGCGCCACCCCCTTCGTGTACGCCGTGTACGCCTGCGCGCTGGTGAACCACGTCGACGGATCCTCGCCGAAGACCAGCGACCGCTTGGCAAGGACGTAACCGAACTCCTCCGGAGTCAGATAGCCGAGCTTCTGCGAGGAGGCACCGTCCTCGCGGAACGCGTCGAGCAGCAGCCAGCCCGCGCCCAGATACGTCGTCGCGGTGTCCGTGAGGATCTCGTTGTCACGTGTGCCGGGGAACGACAGGTCCAGACGGTGCAGGTACACGTGCATGATCTCGTGGGCGAGGGCCGCCCCGATGTCCCTGCGGTGGGTGCGGAAGCGGTCGTTCAGCTCGATGAAGTACTCGGGTCCCGCGGCGAGTTCGACATTCGCCGCATGGTGCATCTCGCGGAAGCTGACGATCATGCGGGCGTCCGGCAGCCGGAAGTGCTGGACCAGCTCGCGGGCCACGCGCTGGGCCCCCAGGTACAGGTCGTCATGATCGGCGAACGCCACGTCGGCGGGGGCCACGCTGGTGTCGAAGGTGCGGATGGTGTCGTACGAGAGCCGCTTGTACAGCGCGGTGATCGCCGCCCGCACCGTGTCCAGGTGCGGGTAGCCATGCTCGACGGGACCGCCGTTCGCCACGCCCGCACCCCCAAGAGGCCCTGAACCCACATCCACGATAATCCCCGGCGCTCGCGGGTGGCGTCGAAGGCCCGTGGGACGGGTCGTAGGGTGAACGCTCATGACCACCAGCGACAACGGAACCTCAGGCGTGGACCCGGCCGTCCGCGCCGAGCTCGACCGGCTGCGCGACAGCATCGACAACATCGATGCCGCCGTCGTCCATATGCTCGCCGAGCGCTTCAAGTGCACCCAGCAGGTCGGCCACCTCAAGGCAGCCCACCAGCTGCCGCCCGCCGACCCGGCCCGTGAGGCCCACCAGATCGCCCGGCTGCGCCGGCTCGCGGAGAACGCCAAACTCGACCCCGCGTTCGCCGAGAAGCTCCTCAACTTCGTCATCGCCGAGGTCATCCGGCACCACGAGAGCATCGCCGGCAACGCCAACAACGGCGGCGTTTCGACCGGCTGACCCCACTCCTCGCACTTTTGTCCGCGCACCCCCTCGGCCTCAGGGCCGAAATGAGGCATCCTGCGCGGAGTACTCCTTGTCAGTCTGTGAGTACTCCCTGTCAGCCAGTCCGGGCACACTGGTTGTCCAGAACGAGGGGACTTCGCGCGATGCCGTCGGATGCCAAGATCCTCATCGTCGACGACCATGAGGAAACGCTCTACGCGCTGGAAAGCGCCCTGGCCCCGCTCGGCTACCGGCTGGCACGCGCCACCAGCGGCGACGCCGCCCTCAAGGAAGTCCTGCGCGGCCAGGTCGGACTGCTCGTCCTCGATGTGCACATGCCCGACGTCAACGGCTTCGACGTCGTCCGCTATCTGTGCCGCCTGGAACAGACCCAGCACATCCCGGTCATCCTGGTCACCGGTTTCGGCCCGGACGCCGAACTCACCACCACCGCCTTCCGGCTCGGCGTCGCCGACCTGGTCATGAAACCCATAGACCCCTGGGCCCTGCGCACCAAGGTGCGTTACCTGTACGACGCCCACCAGAGATACCTGCGGATGAGACAGGAGGTGCGCGAACTCCGGGCGCTGGTAAAGGAGTTACCGCCGCCGAACCAGACCATCGAACCCGACCCCCGCCTCGACACCCGCGTACCGCCGCAGCGGCCGATCCTCCGCGAGCACGACCAGACCGCGTAGGACCACCTGCGATCACGTACGACCACGTAGACCACTTCCGTACGACCACGTAGACCACTTCCGTACGAGGCAGTCGACCGGAACCGCACCTCACCTGCGCCGCGCCCCGCCCATCAGGCAGCATGTCCCCATGTCCGTACTGACGCGCGCCGAAGCGCAGACCCGTGCCCGGCTTCTCGACGTCCACCGCTACCAGATCGAGCTCGACCTGACGCGCGGCGACGAACTCTTCGATTCCCGCACCGTCATCCACTTCACGGTGCGGAGCGAACTGGAGGCCGTGGACACCTTCGTCGAGCTCAAGCCCGCCGAGCTGCGCAACGCCCTCCTCGACGGACACCACCTGGACCTGGACACCCTGGACGAGAACCGGCTGCCCCTGAAAGACCTCACCCCGGGCGAGCACGAACTGCGCATAGACGCCGTCATGCGCTACTCGCGCACCGGCGAGGGCATGCACCGCTTCACCGACCCCACCGACGGCGAAACGTACCTCTACACCCAGATGTCCCTGGAAGACGTCCAGTCCGTCTTCCCCGCCTTCGACCAGCCCGACCTCAAAGCCGTCTTCGAACTGTCGATAAAGGCACCCGAAGACTGGACCGTCCTCGCCAACGCCATCACCGAGCACCAGGGCGACGGCCTGTGGAAGGCGGCGCCCACCCCGCTGATCTCCACCTACCTCGTCGCGGTCGCCGCCGGCCCCTGGCACTCGGTACGCACCGAACACCGCGGCCTGCCTTTCGGCATCCACTGCCGCCGCTCGCTGGCCCCGTACCTGGACGCCGACGCCGACGAACTCCTCGCCATCACCCGCGCCTGCTTCGACCGCTACCACGAGAAGTTCGAGGAGCCCTACCCCTTCGACTCCTACGACCAGGCCTTCGTCCCCGAGTTCAACTTCGGCGCCATGGAGAACCCCGGCCTCGTCACCTTCCGCGACGAGTTCGTCTACCGCTCCGCCGTCACCGACACCGAACGCCAGACCCGCGCCATGGTCATCGCCCACGAAATGGCCCACATGTGGTTCGGCGACCTCGTCACCCTGCGCTGGTGGGACGACATCTGGCTGAACGAGTCCTTCGCCGAGTACATGGGCTACCAGACCCTCATCGAAGCGACCCGATTCACCGGGACTTGGACCGACTTCGGCGTCACCCGCAAACCCTGGGGTTACGAAGCCGACCAGCGGCCCTCCACCCACCCC
>NZ_JAAKZX010000358.1 GCF_011045025.1 Streptomyces ureilyticus | reverse complement strand
GGCCCGATGCCGCGCCAGTTCCGGTCGGTGACCTCGAACACCTCCTCGATCATGTGGACGGCGGCCGGATTGCCGTCCTCGCGCACGGCGCGCGCGTACGCGTTCTCCACCCGGTGCTCACCGCGCTCCAGTTGGCGGACGGCAAGGCGGATGCCCTCGAGGATGTCCAGGGGTTCGAAGCCGGTCACCACCAGCGGTACGCCGAACCGCTCGGCGAGCCGCGGGTACTCGGCCGTGCCCATCACGCTGCACACGTGCCCGGCGGCCAGGAAGCCCTGCACCCGGCAGGTGGGGGCCGTCATGATGGCCTCGATGGCCGGGGGCACGCGCACGTGCGACACCAGGAGGCTGAAGTTGGTCAGGCCCAGGCGGCGTGCCTGGTGCACGGCCATCGCGTTGGCGGGGGCCGTGGTCTCGAAGCCGATGGCGAAGAAGACCACCTGCCGGTCCGGGTTGCGGCGAGCCAGTTCCAGGGCGTCGAGCGGCGAGTAGACCACGCGTACGTCGCCGCCCTCGCCCTTGACCCGGAACAGGTCGCGGTCACTGCCCGGTACCCGGAGCATGTCCCCGAAGGAGCAGAAGATCACGCCGGGGCGCGAGGCGATCTCCAGCGCCTTGTCGATGACCTCCAGCGGTGTGACGCACACGGGGCAGCCGGGTCCGTGGATCAACTCCACCTGCTCAGGCAGCAGTTGGTCGATGCCGTGCCGGATGATCGAGTGGGTCTGCCCTCCGCACACCTCCATCAGGGCCCACGGCCGGGTGGCGGTGGCACGGATCTCGTCCAGCAGGCGCCGGGCCAGAACGGGGTCGTTGAACTCGTCGAGGTACTTCACTGGGTTCCCGCCTCCTTTGCCGCCTGCTCCCAGGCGTCGCCGAACTCCTCCTCCAGCAGCCCCAGTTCCTCGAAGAGCTGCAGAGAGGCCAGAGCCGATTCCTCGTCCAGGCGCTGGAGCGCGAACCCGACGTGCACGATGACGTACTCACCCACCCGCACGTCGCGCACGTACTCCAGACACGCCTGCTTCTGCACACCGCCGAAGTCGACCAGCCCGGTGAGTGGGTCGGTACTGTCGTCGATGGCCACGACCTTGCCGGGCACTGCCAGACACATGGGTCACTCCTCTTGTCGTTCGTGCGCCGCGACCACCAGCTGTCCCAGGGCCAGACCGCCGTCGTTCGGGGGGACTTCGCCGTGGCGCAGGACTGCGAAGCCCTTGTCGGTCAGCAGCGCCGTGCACTGTTCCTCCAGCAGCGCGTTGGCGAAGACGCCGCCACTGAGGGCGACGGTGGTCAGTCCGGTGGCCTGGCGTGCACGCCGGCACAGCTCCGTGACAGCCCGCGCCACGCCTCGGTGGAAGCGCGCGGCGAGCACGGGGACCGGGGTGCCCCGCCGCAGATCGGCGATCAGCTCCGTGAGCACGGGTGCCGGGTCAAAGCCGCCGGCAGCGATACCGAAGGCGTACGCCGAGGTGTCGGCGTCCCAGGCCGATGTGGCCGCGGCTTCCAGTTCGAGGGCGGCCTGGGCCTCGTATCCCGCGCGGTGGCACAGACCCACGAGCGACGACACTGCGTCGAAGAGCCGCCCCATGCTGGAGGTCGCCACGCAGGCCACGCTCCGGGGCAACTGCCGCCCCAGGACAGCAAGTTCGTCGCGGCTGCAGGCGGCGACGCAAGGCAGGTCCGTGTCCCACCCCACGCCCGCGGCCCATAGCCGGGCCAGTGCCAGGCGGCACGGGTTGGCCACTCCCGCGTCTCCACCGGGCAGCGGGGCGGAGGTCAGATGGGCGAAGCGCCGGTGGCCCGCGTAGTCGGCGAGCAGGATCTCGCCGCCCCACACGGTGCCGTCGTCGCCGTAACCGGTGCCGTCGAACGCGACGCCGATCACGGGCGTGGTGCCGTCGAGGCCGTGCTCGGCCATCGCCGAGGCGATGTGCGCGTGATGGTGCTGGACGAACACAGGGGTGCGCCGGGGCAGGTGGGCGGCTCGCCGACGAGCCCACTGGACCGAGTGGTATCCCGGGTGCCGGTCGGCGGCGACGAGCTCAGGGCTGACGCCGGTCAGACGCCGCATCTGCGACTCCGCCCGCCGGGCCGCTTCCAGGGTGGTCAGGTCACCCATGTCGCCGATGTGCGGACCGAACCAGGCCTGGTCGTTCTCGCCGATGCACAGCGCGTTCTTCAGGTCGCCGCCCACGGCTACCGTCGGCCGCACCGTGACCGGCAGGCGCAGCGGACGGGGTACGTACCCTCGGGACCGGCGCAGCACCTGCTCGGTACCGTCGCGGCGCACGCGCAGCAGGGAGTCGTCGCACGGCGAGGCGATGGCCCGGTCGTGGGCGAGCCAGGAGTCGGCCAGCCCGGACAGCCGGGTCAGTGCCTCGTCGTCGTCCGTGACGATCGGTTCCCCCGAGCGGTTGCCGCTCGTCATGACCAGCACACGCGGACCTGGCGGATCGCCGGGCAGCCCGAACAGCAGGGTGTGCACGGGGGCGTAGGGCAGCATGACCCCGAGGTGCGGGCTGCCGGGGCAGACGCCGGGCGCGAGGACCTCCTGTTGCGCGCGTCGGCGCAGCAGGACGATGGGACGCCGGGGGCTGGTGAGAGTGGCCTGCTCGGCTGCGGAGAGCGTGGCGATCCGCCGCACGGCGTCGAGATCCGCGCACATCACCGCGAACGGTTTGCCGCCACGCGCCTTGCGGGTGCGCAGCGTGTCGACGGCCCGAGCGTCGGTGGCGTCGCACGCCAGGTGGTAGCCGCCGAGGCCCTTGACGGCGACGATCCGTCCGGCGGCCAGCAGAGCCCGTGCCGCCGCCAGGGCGTCCGTGCCCCGCGCAGGGCGGATCCCGCTACCGGGACCGGGCACCAGGTACAGCCGGGGACCACAGTCGGGGCAGGCCACGGGCTGGGCGTGGAAGCGGCGGTCGCCGACGTCGCCGTACTCCCGGGCACAGGCCGGACACATCGGGAAGCCGGTCATCGTCGTGACCGCCCGGTCGTACGGCATCCCCGTGGCGATGGTGAAGCGGGGCCCGCAGTGGGTGCAGGTGACGAACGGGTGCCGGTGGCGGCGGTCGGCCGGATCGGTCAGCTCCCGCAGGCAGTCGGCGCAGGTCGCCGTGTCGGGTGGAAGCAGTGTGCGGCCCGCGGACCGCTCGGTGGAACGGATCCGGAAGGCGTCGTCGGCACCGGTGGCGGGCAGATCCTCGACCCCCACGCCGGTGACGGCGGCCAGCGGTGGAGGCTCGGTGCACAGCCGGTCGCAGAAGCGAGCGACGCAGTCGGGCGGGCCCTCCACCTCGATGAGCACGCCGCTCGCCGTGTTGCTCACGAACCCCGCCAACGCGAGGTCGGTGGCCAGACGGTGCACGTACGGGCGGAATCCGACGCCCTGCACCGTGCCGCGCACGGTGACGCGGCGGCGCACCGCCTGCGTGGTGGGCGCCGTCACGAGACGCGGCGGCGGGCCACGAGGCCGGATGCGCCTTGGGCGTCCTCTCCCGCGGGCTCATGGAGGTGGCCGTGCGGGTGGGGCGCCAGGGGAGGCCGGTGGACGGGGCCCCCGTCCCGCGCGGCGAGCACCCGCTCCAGGAGGGTGTCGATGCCGTCGCCGTCGCGGGCGCAGGACCGCACCACTTCCACTCCGGGGTTGACCCGCTGCACATGGGCGTCGAAGGCTGCCGCGTCGAAAGCGGCGGGCTCGGCCAGATCGGTCTTGGTGAGCACCACCAGATGGGCGGAGCCGAAGGCGGTGGGGTACTTCAGCGGTTTGTCCTCCCCCTCCGTCACCGCCATGCACACGATCCGCAGGCT
Organism: Streptomyces ureilyticus; assembly: GCF_011045025.1. Taxonomy (GTDB): domain Bacteria; phylum Actinomycetota; class Actinomycetes; order Streptomycetales; family Streptomycetaceae; genus Streptomyces; species Streptomyces ureilyticus. The sequence continues at coordinate 1,377 of NZ_JAAKZX010000358.1, read as the reverse complement.
CTCGCCGAGGTCGTAGGCCGCGGGGCAGACGAGGTTGCCGACATTCTCGACGAACAGCAGCGCGGTGGCGTCCGGCAGCCAGCTCTCCACGTGGGCGCGGAGCTGCCGGGCCTCCAGATGGCACAGCCCGTCGGTCAGCAGCTGTTTCACCGGTGCCCCCGAGCGGGCGAGCCGATGGGCGTCGTTCTCGGTGGCCAGGTCGGCGGTGAGAGCGGCCACCGGGATGCGCCGCTCCACCGCCCGGGCCAGCACCCGTCCGAGCAGTTCCGTCTTGCCGCTGCCCGGGCTGGACAGGAGGTTGACCACCATCACTCCGCGCCCGGCCAGTTCTTCACGCAGGCTCACGGCCAGGCCGTCGTTCTTCGCCAGGACGGCCTGAGTGACCTCGTCCACGGACTCGCACACAGGCGCTACTCCTCGCGGTCGGAAGGGGGGACCGGGGCGCCGGTCCGCTACCGATCCTCGGTGCCGTCGCCGACGGGAAGTAGGAGCCCGGCCGGGGGCGGGCCAGCGGATTCGTCCGGGCGGCTCAACGGGGGCGTGGCCGCGGGGTCGGCGAGCAGCACGGGGACCATCGTGTGCAGGGCTGCGACGGCCCGCTCGACCGCATCGCGCACCGGTGCGCTGATGCCCGGGGCGATGTCCTCGTCGCCTCGGGGCCGCACCTCGGGCTCGCAGGCGAGTACGAGGACGCGCGGGAGCGGCTCGTCGCCGAGGTGAGCAGCCAGGGCCAGGACCTTCGCCGGGTCCATGCCGTGCGCCTCGGGTGGGGCGGCGCCCGTGGTGCGATCGGGGAGGTCCGGCTCGATCAGCGACAGGGTGCCCGGCCGGTGCCCCCGCGCGGCCGCGTCGACCAGGACGGCCGTGTCGTAGCCGTCGAGCAGTTCGTACGCGAGATCCATACCGCGGATGCCGAAGTCCCGTACCCGCACCCCGGATGGCAGCGGTCGCTGGTCCAGTGCGCGGATCACCTCAGGGCCGAAGGCGTCGTCCGCGAGAAAGATGTTGCCGACGCCCGCCACCAGCAGACGCATACCAGTCCGCGTCACCGGACGCCCCCGGCGACCTGCTCGACGGCCGTCGACAGGGGCCGTGCGGAGCCGTTCGGCAGCTTCCGGACGAAGGCCGAACGCAGGGCGTGGTACGAGGCGTGCGGATCGAAGAAGATGGCGCGCATGCGGGCGAGTTCGGCCCGCCGGTACTCGGCGAGCGGTCGCCGCGCCTCGTCCGCCTGACGTGCCGCGGCCTTCACGGCGATCCGTCGCCCGAGGTCCGGGGCGGCCGCGAGTGCGGCTGACATGTGCTCGACCTCGGCGGCGAACTCCCGCACCGGGGCCGGCACCAGACGGTCCACCAGTCCGATCCGCGCGGCGGTCG
>NZ_JAAKZX010000357.1 GCF_011045025.1 Streptomyces ureilyticus | reverse complement strand
CCAGAACCCTCCGCCCCACCTCCCGCCCAATCGGCAGCGAAGCGGTAGCCGCAGGCGACGGCGCGTTCAGCACATGAACCGTCCGCGCCCCCTCCCGCAGGAGGAAGTCGTCGACCAACGTGCCGTCCCGAAGAACCGCCTGCGCCCGAACCCCCGCAGAAGCCGGCACCAGGTCATCCGAGGTCACCGCAGGCAACAACCGCCGCACAGCCCCGGCAAACGCCGCCTTGGACACCGACCGCCGAAGCTCACCCCCGCCATACCGCCAGTGCCGCCGAGCTATCCGCCAAGCCCCGGGCCAGGCCAGCGTCGCTCCCAGCTCCCGAGCCCGCACGGTCCGCCAGTCATACCCCTCACGGGCCAACGCAGGCACAGCGTTCGGCCCGATATGGACACCCCCATCAATCCCCCGAGTGAGATGCACCCCGAGGAACGGAAACGCCGGATCCGGCACCGGATACACCAGCCCCTTCACCAGCCAAGGCCGCGCCAGCGAGTAGTACTCCCCCCGGAACGGCACGATCCGCATCCCAGGCTCGTCCCCCGCAAGACGAGCGATCTCGTCACAGTGCAGCCCCGCACAGTTGACGAGCACACGCGCGCGTACGACGTCCCCGTCGCCCGTACGCACGGCGACCCCGAGGTCAGGACGCCGGTCGATGTATGTGACCTCTGCCCCGTACCGAATCTGCGCCCCCGAAGCCTCCGCAAGCTGCCCGGCCACCCCCACGAAGTCGCAGATCCCCGTCGTCGCGACATGGATCGCGGCGAGCCCCCGAACCTCCGGCTCATACTCGGCGATCTGGGACGCCCCCAGCTCCCGTACCGGAATGCCGTTCTCCCGCCCCCGCTGCACCAGCGCATGCAGCCGAGGCAACTCGTCCCGCTCCGTGGCGACGATCAGCTTCCCCGTCACGGCATGCGCGATCCCGTACTCCGCACAGAACTTGACCATCTCCGCCGCACCCCGCACGGCATACCGCGCCTTGAGCGACCCGGGCCGGTAGTAGATCCCGCTGTGGATGACCCCGCTGTTGCGCCCCGTCTGGTGCCGGGCAGGCCCGGGTTCCTTCTCGAGCACCATCACCCGAGTCCCCGGCGCGGCTCGCGTCATCGCATACGCCGTGGACAGCCCGACGATCCCCCCGCCGACCACGACCACATCACAGTCATAAGCGATCACGCGCCGCACCTTCCCACCTCCCACTTAGATAGTGCACTGCGCCACTGACAACGCACCGAAACCCGCGCCCCAATGGGGCGCGGGGCTGTGTCGGTTTGCGGCTCCGCCGCGTGGGCGCGCCCTACGCCGGAGCGACGAGCAACGGCCGAGCCCTCTCCCGCAACTCAACAACCCGCGGCTCATCCCCATACGGCTCCAGCCGATGCAGAAGATCCTTCACGTACTCGGTGGTGCGCGCCGAGGAAATGCGCCCCGCCACCTCCACCGCCCGAACACCCTGCTCGCACGCCGCGTCCAGGTTCCCCGATTCCAGCTCGGCAACCGCGGACACCACAAGCCGCAGACCATGCGACCGCACGAACTCCTCCGTCGGCTTCGACAACGCCTGCTCGGTGAACCGCCGCACCTGGCGCGGAGCCTTGAGATCGCGGTAACACTCCGCGGCATCGGCGGCGAAACGGTCGTACGAGTAGAAGCCGAGCCAGGACGGATCCTGGTCGCCGTCGCGGGCCCGCTCCAGCCAGCCCTCGGCGGCCTTCAGGGCCCCGCCGGCCGCCTGGGCGTCACCCGCGCGCGCGTGTGCGCGTGCTTCGACGAGGCTGAAGAAGCTCATGGTGCGGGCGGTGGCGAGGCCACGGTTGCGTTCCAGTGCGGCCTGGGCGAGGTCGACGCCCTCGTCGCCGAAGCCGCGGTACGTCGCCTGGAGGGACATGGTGGCGAGTACGTAGCCTCCTAGTGGCACATCGGCCGCCGCGCGCGCGAGGCGCAGCGCCTGGATGTAGTACCGCTGGGCGGCCTCCTGCTGGCCGGTGTCGAAGGCCATCCACCCGGCGAGCCGGGTCAGCTCGGCCGAGGCGCCGAACAGCGCCCGGCCCACCTCGTCGGAGTACGAGCCGAGGAGCAGCGGCGCCGCCTCGACTCGTAAGCACTCGGGCACCATGGACGAACGCCAGTCGCCGCCTCCGTACTTGGAGTCCCAGCGCCTGGCGTCCTCGGCGGCCTCACGCAGTTTCTGTACGTCGCTGTGGCCGACTTTCAGCGGTGCTCCGGAGCCGTCCACAGGGCTCGCGTCGCGGGCCACCGAACTGTCGGCCGGGGTTATCAGCCACCGGGAGGCGGGAGTCGCGTACGCGCTCACCGCGAACGATCCGGCCAGTGACTGCCAGATGCCTCCGGAGCCGGCTTTGCGCCCGGCGAGGTCGAGACGGTACAGGTCCGTCGCGGCGCGCACGGCCTGTCCTACGTCACGGGGGAAGGCGAGGCCCACTTCCGGGGCGGGATCCGCGTCCGCCAGACCGATCTCGTGGAGCGGTACGGGGCGGCCGAGCTTCTGGCCGATGGCCGCGGCGATGAGGTGCGGGGCCGCACCCTGCGGCACCATGCCCTTCGACACCCAGCGCGCCACCGAGGTCTTGTCATAGCGAAGAGTCAGTCCGCGCTGTGCGCCAAGATCGTTGACGCGACGGGCGAGGCCTGCGTTGCTGATTCCCGCGAGGGCGAGAACGGCGCCGAGTTTTTCGTTCGGCCCGCGTTGCTCCCTGGACATGCGCCACCCCTCGACACAGACGGCTGCCGCGTTGGCATAACCACGCGGCATTCGTAAACCCAGCGTAGTTCGCCGCATCCCATGCGTTAAGAGGCATAGTTCCGGATGGCGAGATTGTGGTACGCGGGGAAGTACGCAGCGTTGTGGTGTGCTCCTGGTGTGTGGCTGTGCGCCCGGCCGTGCGCTCTTCTCCGGCCATCGTCGAATCGCTTCCATGGATCCTGCGTGGGTCGGCCCGCTGTACTGGATCCAGCGGGCTGGGGGACACCGCCGTCACATATCCCCGCGGGCGGCGGACCGGTCCGGGAGGCGAACTCCGCCTCCCGGATCGTGCGTTGAGCAAAGCCTGTACGGAGCGTGTGCACGCCCGTGCGCCCACCGCCGATTTGGCTGATTTTCGCCCCTGCCCTCTGCGCCCGAATATCCCTTCTACCATGGCACTTGAGGGCGCGTTGAGTGTCGTGGGGGAGCGAACCGGGGGCGCATTCGCGTCGTAATCTCCGTGCTCCGTGCGTGCGTTCGCTCCATTGCGGGCATCTCCCAAGGGGCGCACTCTGGGGTGCACAAGCGGCGGCAGGGACCCACCGGCGCGCTCTCTTCGTGGCAGCATGGTGCCCAGTTCGTACGGTGCACTGGTTGTCCACAGCCTGTGGAGGCGGCGATGCGGTGGTTGGTGGGGTGGAGCAGTACCGCCGCTGGTGCTCCTGAGGTCGGCTCGGCGGGAGCCACGGGCAGCGACGGCGAGACGGTGCACCCGGTGGGGTCCCAACTCCTGTGGGGCGACCCCGATCCGCTCTGGGCGGTCGGCGACTGGCGCCCCGACGAGGTGCGCGTCGTGAAGGCCGATGCGCAGAACCGGATCGCGGTGCTCGGCACCTGCGGCGCCTCCGACGAACAGCTGCGCGTGGGCCTGGTCGCCGCGCGCGGAGGGGCACTTCGCCATCTGACGGCCTGGTCCGGCAGCTACACCGCGGTCGTCCAGGTGGGCCGCCGGGTGATGGTGTGCGGCGATCTGGCGGGCGCACGGCCGGTGTTCTACACCCCCTGGGCGGGCGGCACGGCGTACTCCACGGCCGCGCTCCCCCTCGCCGACCTCATCGAGGCGAACCTCGACTTCGGACACCTCGCAGCCATCCTCGCCGCCCCCGACGTACCCGCCGCCCTGCACAACTCCACGCCCTATCAGGGCGTGCAGCGCATTCCGCCGGGGCACGCGCTGGTCCTGCGCGCCGGGGCACGCGAGATCGCCGGGTACGAACCGGTGGCCTCCCTCGCCGTCGCGGCCGCCACCGTCGACCCCGACAGCGCGGTGGACGCCGTACGCGACGCCCTGGTGGAGTCCGTACGCGCCCGTCTCGCCGCTCCCCGCCATGTCCCCGGCGCCGATGTGGACCCCGGTCCCGTGCCCGGCATGGGCCCCGCCGAGCGGCGTGCGGCGCGCGGCATGCCCGTACCCGGCATAGGAGCCGACCTCTCCGGAGGCCCCGCTTCTGGAACCCTCGCCCTCCTTGCCGCCGGTCTCCCCGGAATGCCGGGCACCGTCCTGGGGCACGGAACGGGCGCCGGCGAACGTCTCCTTGCCGTCACCTTCAACGACCTCGCCGTGAAGGGCCGCGAGGCCGAACTGGAGCGCGCCGGAACCCTGGCCGCCAACCCCCGGCTGCACCACGTAGTGGTCACCGGCGGCGAAGAGGTCCTCCCCTACGCCGAGTTGGAGGGCCCGCTGACGGACGAACCGGGCCCCTCCCTGGTGACCGCCGCCCGTCATCGCGCGCGGCTCGCCGCGGGCAGCGCGGACCACTTCACGGGGTACGGCGCCCGGCAGGTCCTGGACGCGCACCCGGCACGCCTCGCCGACCTCCTGATGGACCGCAAACGACGTCATCTGGTGCGCCCCGTCGCCGCGTTGGCGAAGGCGGACGGCTCGGTCCTGGTCCCCGCGCGCGTGTACGGCGCGGCGCGCAAGCTCGCCCGTACGCCCTATCTCGTCGGCATACAGGGTCTCGCCGACCGCCTGCTGCACCGGAGCTTCGACGAGCCCGGAGGTGCCGTGGGGGCGTCCCTCGCCGCGCTCACCTGGGGCAGACCGGGCCCCGCGGCGCGCTGGCTCACCGGCGAGGCGCTCGCTGAAGTATCGGTTCGCCTGACGGGCGCGACGAGCCGGGCCGGCGTCGGCCCCGGCCAGCGCCCCGGCGACTTCCGAGCCCGCGCCGCCCTCGCCCGGCACGCCGCCGACCTCCGCATCCTCGAACAGGCCGCCGAGGTCCGCTTCCAGCGCCTGCACGCCCCCTTCCTCGACAACCAGGTCGTACGTGCCTGCCGCGCCCTCCCCGAGGCCCTACGCGTCCAGCCCGGAGCCCGCGCCGCCATACTCCGTACGGTCCTGGAAGGCGCCGGCGTAGCCGACCTCCCTCCCGGCTGGGGCGCCCCCTCCCACGCCACCTCGGCAGCCGCCGCCCGCACAGGCCTGCGCGCCGCCGCCGACACCCTCGTCGACCTCTTCGACACGCCGCTCCTGGCCCAGGCGGGCCTGATAGAGGCCAGGGTCGTCCGCAAGGCCCTCCGAGCGGCAGCGGAGGGCGAGCCATTGCCCCTGGAGGGGCTGGCGGACCTCGTCTCCCTGGAGCTGTGGCTCGGCCGCCTCCTGGACCGCAGGGGCACGTGCTGGACGGGCACGCCTGCGCGGGCGCGGGCGGTGCCTGGGG
>NZ_JAAKZX010000356.1 GCF_011045025.1 Streptomyces ureilyticus | reverse complement strand
ATCGGGGGCCGGCGGCGGCGGGGAGTTGCCGCGGTGGTGGCGGCTGCGGCGGGGGTGGTGCTGGTCGCGGTGCCTGCGGAGGGGCTGGAGCGGAGCCCGGTGCCGCCCGATCCCGCGCCGGGCGGGCCGCTGCGGCCGTACGAACCTGATGTTCCGGGGCCGCGCAACATCGACGGCCTGGCCGGTGAGATCACCTCCGACGGCGGTACGTCCGGCAAGGGCGTCCTCGTCGGGTTCGACCGGACCAGCCGGGCCGAACCCGAGGGACCGCCGGCCGCCGCCCGCCGCTTCGTGTTCCTCTTCGACGACGCGCTCCGCTTCCGCCCGGACGCCTTCCCGACCTGCGCCCGTACGACGGTCGAGTCGGGCGGCGTCGCCGCGTGCCCCGAGGACGCGCTGGTCGGACGCGGGACCAGCCACCTCTACCCCGACGGCACCGCGGAGGTGTACGCCGTCAACACCCGCCACCCGAACGGGATGCGCGGCGCCATAGTCGTGATCCCGGCGAACGACACGATCCTCGAACTGACCTGGGAACCGGTCACCGCCCCCTACCGCGGCCTCGGCTACCGCTGGGCCCTCGACGAGATCATCCCGCCCAGCCCCACCCCACCCGAACAGCGCGTCGGCACCCGCCGCTTCGAACTGACCTGGGGCGCCACGCGCACGGTCGGCGACCGCACGGTCAGCTTCGCCGAGACGAAGGCGAAGCTCGGCGATGAACTACGGCTCGGCTTGTGGAGCGAGTTCGTCACGGGGCAGAGGGTGCTGCCTCAGGCAACGGCGACGACAGCGCCCCGTTAGGGGCGCGGGGCTGTGACATTTGCGGCTCCGCCGCGGGGCGCCGGCGCCCCGCGGGCCGGCCGTGGGTGCGACCAGCCCCCCACCGGCCCGCAGGTGAATCACTGTCCCTCCAGCGGAGCGCTGACGCACTCCTTCTTGCCGCCGGCCGCGGCCAGAAGGCAGGCCCGGAGGGTAACTCCGGGCCTGGTCGCGGCCATGTCCGTCATGACGTACGACTCCGCGTCGACGTCATCCGCGATGTCGGCGCTGCGGAGGGGACCGCCCGCCGTCATCTCCAGCCGGTCACCGATGCGCGTACCCCACGTCCGGGCCCAACCGGCCCCGCACTTCTCGCTGTAGTGCAGTTCCAGCCAAGCGCCGGTGGCCGTGCGACGTACGGCGAGGGAGTCCGCGTCACGGCACTTCATGTGCCTCGGGTCCCGGCCCTCACAGGCGTTCCCCCGGCAGCGGGGTCCGGGAGTGGACGAAACCGGGGAGGCGGACCGTGACGACTGCGGTTCGGCCTCGTCGTGCGGTAGGACAAGGAGAGCCGCTGCTACGGTCGCGACGCCCACGGCACACACCGACGCGAGCACGGCCATGACCGCACGCTTGCGACCCGTACGTGTGCCCTCCGGCGGGGGCTGGGGTGGGGGCGGAGTCGCAGCCGGGTCAGGGTCCGGAGCCGGGGCCGGGGCCGTACCTGTGCCTGCACCCGTACGCGTACCCGCGCCCGTGCTCGAACTCGCCCCGTCCGTCGCCCGCCCGCTCCACCCCGACTCCGCGATCTCCCACAGAGCGAGGCACCGGCCGTCCGGTTCGCGGGCGAGACGGCACAGGTCCTGCACCGCCTGGCGTGGCGGCAGCGCCTTGCCGCCCAGGTAGCGGTCCCAGGAGGACTTGCTGTACGCGGTCCGTTCCGCCAGACCCGCCAGGCTCAGGCCCGTGCGCTCCTTCAACTCCCGTAGTGCGGCGGCCAGTCGTACGCGTTCCGGGGACGGCGCCGTCCGCGTCATCCCGATGTCATTCCGGGTCGTCCCCCCTGTCATCCCTGTCATCCCTGCGGGACTTTCCAGGTGTGCGGGCCGACCCGGAGGGCTTTCCAGGTGTGCGGGCCGACGAGCCCGTCCTTGGGCAGCCCGGCCCGCTTCTGGATGATCTGGACCGCGCGCCGCGTCAGCGGACCGTAGATCCCGTCGATCTTCCCCGGCGAGATGCCCGCCCGGCGCAGCAGGCACTGCGCCTCGGCCACCTTCGGCCCGGCGAAGCCGTCCGCCAGGAGGGCGTCCTGGGTGCGGCTGTTGCCCGCGTACCAGTGGCCGTCGATCCGCTCCATCCGGCAGGTGTACGTGGGCTTCGCCGGCGACGACGACGCCGCAGCGGACGGGGCGACGGGAGCCGCCGCTGCTCTGCTCACGCCGTCCGGGGGCCGTACGACCATCAGGACCGCCGCGGAGAGGGCCACCACTAGCGTCACGGTGCCGGCCACGAGCGCGACGCGTGGTGAACGTACGCGCCGCCGCGTCTTCCTGGTCCCGGCCGGCGGGCTCTCCGGCACCTGCACGGCCACGGTTGCTTCCGCTGCCTCCGCTGTTCCTGTCACATGGGGCGCTTTGGTTACGGACGTGGCTCCCCGCCTGTCTCCCCAGGCGTCGGCGGCGATCTCGTGCAGCGCGAGCAGCCGTGTCGGATCGTCGCCGCCGATCCGGGCCATCGCTTCGACGGCCTCCGGGGGCGGCAGCGTCCTGCCGCCCAGGTACCGTTCCCACGACTTCGCGCTGTACCCCGTTTTCGCGGCCAGTTGCCGCATGGTCAGCCCGCTGTGGTCCTTCAGCCGGCGCAGGCGCACGGCCAACTGGCGGACGCGCGGATCAAGTTCGGTCGGCAGCTCTTTCCAACGCGGCATGTTTCCCCACTCGCGTGTGCGGACCTCGACGTGTGTCCGGGTCGTCTCATCGCGTTCCGGGTCCCGTTCCCCGTCGTATCTTGCATCAGGAACCACGGACCCCTCCCGAGGGCGGTTCCCGCACGCGTACGGAATCGGTCACCGCCCGTCGGAGCCGTCCCGCCGTACCGACCCGGCGGACGGCATCCTCGCAGGTCGGCGTAGGTGACGTCCCGCGATGACGTCACTTCTGTGGCAGCTGTGGCGACCCCTGCCCCCGGACCCGCAGTCTCGTTGCCGAGCCGGTCGGTGCGGTCGGCTCCGCCCATCGGAAGGGGAAACGAAATGCGAGCCATGACCAGGACGCTCGTCAGTGTCGCCACCGCCGTCGGGATCGCCGCCGGAGGCGTGGCCGCCGCGGGTACCGCCATTGCGGCACCCGCGCAGGACACGCGGACGGTGGCGAGCGCGGGGGCCGTTGCCCCGCTTGCGGTGAACAACCTCGGCCTGGACGCGGAGGAGGCCAAGAGCGTCCAGCGCTGGCTGCAGCAGTACTGGGGTTACGACGGCGCGATCGACGGGCAGCTGGGCACCAACAGCTGGAAGGCGTTCCAGCGCTACCTCGCAGCGCACTACGGCTACACCGGCCCGATCGACGGCGTCGTCGGAACCGGCACCATCGAGGCGCTGCAGCGCGCCCTGCAGGAGGGCGGCCTCTACGACGGCCCGGTCGACGGAGTCGCCGGATCGGGGACCAAGGCCGCGTTCAAGGACTTCGCCGACTCGGTCTAGCGTCCGGATACGCCGCAGCCCGCCCTCCCCCGGGGGAGAGGACGGGCCGCGGTTCGTACCGTCGCCCGGTCAGAGCCGCTCAGGCGTCCTGATCCCCAGCAGCGCCATGCCCTGGTGCAGCGTCCGGGCCGTCACATCGCACAGGAACAGACGGTTCTCGACCTGGGCCGGAGTCTCCGCCTTCAGGACCGGGCACTTGTCGTAGAACGACGTGTACAGCGACGCCAGTTGGTACAAGTACGCCGTCAGCTTGTGCGGCGCGTACTCCGTGGCGGCCTCCGCGAGTGTCTCCGCGAACCGGTCGATGTGCAGGCCCAGGGCCCGCTCGGCGTCGACCAGTTCGAGCTCCGGGTGCGCGACCGGTTCGGTGGAGCCCGCCTTGCGGAGGATCGACTGGATACGGGCGTACGCGTACTGCAGGTACACGCTCGTGTCGCCGTTCAGCGACACCATCTGGTCCAGGTCGAACTTGTAGTCGCGGCTCGCGGACGTCGACAGGTCCGCGTACTTCACCGCGCCGATGCCGACCTGCGCACCACGCTCGGCGATCTCCTCCTCGGACAGATGACCCTGGGTGTCCTTCTCCCGTACGACGGCCGTGGCGCGGTCGATCGCCTCGTCCAGCAGGTCCACCAGCCGTACGGTCTCGCCCTCACGGGTCTTGAACGGCTTGCCGTCCTTGCCGAGGACCGTGCCGAACGCCAGCTGTACGGCCTTCGTGTCGCCGTTCAGCCAGCCCGCCCTGCGGGCCGTCTCGAAGACCATCCTGAAGTGCAGGGACTGGCGGGCGTCGACCACGTACAGCAGGGTGCTCGCCTTCAGGTTGAAGACGCGGTCCCTGATCGCGGAGAGGTCGGTCGCCGCGTAGCCGTAGCCGCCGTCCGACTTCTTCACGATCAGCGGGACCGGGTTGCCGTCCGGGCCCTTGACGTCGTCGAAGAACACGCACAGCGCGCCCTCCGAGCGGACCGCGACGCCCGACTCCTCCAGCAGGCGGCAGGTCTCGTCCAGCATGTCGTTGTAGCCCGACTCACCGACGATGTCCGGGTCCTGGATCTCCATGTCCAGCTTGTCGAAGACCGAGAAGAAGTAGATCTTCGACTCGTCCACGAACTTCTGCCACAGAGCCAGAGTCTCCGGATCGCCCGCCTGAAGGTCGACCACCCTGCGGCGGGCCCGCGTCTTGAACTCCTCGTCGGAGTCGAAGAGCGTGCGGGACGCCTTGTAGAGACGGTTCAGGTTCGACATGGCCTCCTCGCCGGAGACCTCGCTGTCCTTGTGATCGAGCTCGTGCGGGTGCTCGATCAGGTACTGGATGAGCATGCCGAACTGGGTGCCCCAGTCGCCGATGTGGTGCCTGCGTACGACCGTCTCGCCGACGAACTCCAGGATCTGGACCAGGGCGTCGCCGATGACCGCGGAGCGGAGGTGGCCTACGTGCATCTCCTTCGCCACGTTCGGCTGGGCGTAGTCGATGACCGTCGTGCCGGGGTTCTCGGCGTACGGCACTCCGAGGCGGGCCACCGGGTCCGTCGCGCGCTTCGCGAGGTTCTCGACGATCGCCCTGTCCGTGATCGTGATGTTCAGGAACCCGGGTCCTGACACCTCGATGTCCTTGATCACATCACCGGTCACGACCCGCTCGACGACGCCGCTCGCCAGCTCGCGCGGGTTGGCCTTCGTCTTCTTCGCCAGCGCGAGGATTCCGTTGGCCTGGAAGTCGGCTCGGTCGCTCCGTCGCAGCAGGGGGTCGACGTCGGTGTCTGCGCCGGCCGCCGCCGGGAGGGCGGCGGTGAGCGCGTCCGCCAGGCGCTGGTGGACGTGAGCGGTGAGGGACGTGACCGAGGCCATGGGGTGGGTGCCGTTCTCGTCTTGGGGGTGGTGGATATCGCCAGTATCCCATGGGGGGCAAAGCGGTTTTTTGTGCGCGCGGGTGCGGTGGGCGGGTTGTTTTCGCCCCCGCCGCCCCTACCCGTCC
>NZ_JAAKZX010000355.1 GCF_011045025.1 Streptomyces ureilyticus | reverse complement strand
GACAGCATCGTGCTCGTCGCCCTGCATGACCGGGACGGGCGGGGCCGGTTCGGCGGGCGAGCGCGCCTCGGCATCCCTGGCAACGAGGACGACTGGCCGGCCGTGGCCGAGCAGTTGGCTCAGGGCAGCTGGCGATCACGGTGATCCAGGAAGGTGTGGTACGGATCCCCCGGTGCGTCGCGGACATCGGCGCCGGCACGGGCATAGCGACAGCACTGCTCCACGCCCGCGGCGCAGACGTCGTCGCCGTGGAGCCCGGCGACGGCATGGCGGCCCAGTTCCACCGCACCCTCCCCGACGTGCCCCTCCTGCGCGGCGACGGCAACTCCCTCCCCCTGGCCACTGCCTCCACCGACTTCCTCACCTACGCCCAGTCCTGGCACTGGACCGATCCGGCCCGCTCGGTCCCGGAGGCGCTCCGCGTCCTGCGCCCAGGTGGCTCGCTCGCGCTGTGGTGGAACACCAGCGCCCTGAAACTCCCGTGGATCAGCGAGCAGGCGGACCGCATCGAGCGCCACCTCGGCACCGCCCGCGAGGTCGACAGAAACGGCAACGGCCCCGAGGTCAGTGCCGCTCTCGCCGACCCCACCGGCCGCCTCGACTTCACCCGCCGCACAATCCGCTGGAGCCGCCGCGTCCCCGTCGACACACATCTCGCGAACATCGGCAGCCACTCGATCTTCCTTGTCCACGGCGAGGAACGCACCGCGGCCTTCCTCGCCGAGGAGTGCAAGCACCTGCTCGCGGCCTTCCCGGACGGCATCGTCGAGGAGGTCTACGACGTGATCCTCCTGCTGGCCACCAAGCCGACCGCCACCTCCTGACCCCACCCGGCACCCGCCTGGAATCGCCGCACAACACCCCGCCACCCAAGGCCCGCCGACGATGCGCGGCGGCCAGCGTCGCCCGGCCGGCGGGCGCCGGGTCGTTGTCGGGTCGCAGCTTCCGCGACCGGCCCAGCGCACGCTCCCGACCATCGATGACCGGCAACTGCCGGTCCACCGGCGCTCCGTCTGCCCTCATGCCCACGCGGATCGCCCGTGCTCCGCCTGCCCTCGCACGCACGCGAGCCACCCGCGGTCCGTCTCCCGTCATACCCACGCGGGCCATCCACGCTGCGCCTCCCCTCCCGTCCACGCGGGCCTCACGCCCACGCGCGCCCTCATCTCGACGCACCCCCATGCCGCCGTAGCCGCCGTACACCTCCCCTTGACGCGCTCAGCCCACGCGAGGATTATTCATCACATGATGAATTACGCTTCCGGGCAACCCCGCGAGGGAGCACCCCAAACCGAAGGCGCACCCGGCTCAGCCGGCGCACCCGCCGTCCGCGCCGAAGGCCTCACCGTCGTCCGCGGCCCCCGCACGGTCCTGCGCGGTCTCGACTTCACCGTCCCGCGTGGCCAGGTCACCGGTCTCCTCGGTCCCTCCGGATGCGGCAAGTCGACCCTGATGCGCGCGATCGTCGGCACCCAGGCCAAGGTCACCGGCACCCTCGACGTCCTCGGCCGCCCCGCCGGCCACCCCACCCTCCGCACTCGCATCGGCTACGTCACCCAAGCCCCCTCCGTCTACGACGACCTGACGATTCGCCAGAACCTCGACTACTTCGCCGCGATCCTGGACCCCGGCCGCGCTTCCGCCGAGCGACGGCACGAGAACGTCACCCAGGCCATCGCCGACGTCGACCTCACCAGCCACGCCGACGCCCTGGCCGGAAACCTCTCCGGCGGCCAGCGCAGCCGCGTCTCCCTGGCCGTGGCCCTCCTCGGCACCCCCGAACTCCTGGTCCTCGACGAACCCACGGTCGGCCTGGACCCCGTCCTCCGCCGTGACCTGTGGAACCTCTTCCACTCCATCGCCGCAGAACGCGGCGCCACCCTCCTGATCTCCTCCCACGTCATGGACGAGGCCGAACGCTGCCACCGCCTCCTCCTCATGCGCGAGGGCGAAATCCTCGCCGACGACACCCCCGACGCCCTGCGCCACCGCACCGACTCCGAGACAGTCGAGGCAGCCTTCCTGCGCCTGGTCGACGAGGCGGTCGCGGCGGGCCGCACGAAGGAGACGACGCGATGAGCACGACCACGAGTACAAGTACGCCCACGACCATGGCGCCCGCCTCGACGAGCGCGCTGAACGCCTCCCGCACCACCGCCACCGCAGCCCGGGTCCTACGCCAGCTCCGCCACGACCCGCGAACCATCGCGCTGATGATCCTCATCCCGTGCGTGATGCTGTTCCTGCTGCGCTACGTCTTCGACGGCAGCCAGCGCACCTTCGACAACATCGGCGCCTCCCTCCTCGGCATCTTCCCGCTGATCACGATGTTCCTGGTGACGTCCATCGCCACTCTTCGTGAACGCACCTCCGGCACCCTGGAACGCCTCCTCGCCATGCCCCTCGGCAAGGCCGACCTCATCGCGGGCTACGCCCTCGCCTTCGGCGCCCTCGCCATCGTCCAGTCCGCCCTCGCCACCGGTCTCGCCGTCTGGGCCCTGGGTCTCGACGTCACGGGCTCGGCCTGGCTCCTCCTGCTCGTGGCGCTCCTCGACGCTCTCCTGGGCACGGCCCTCGGCCTCTTCGTCTCGGCCTTCGCCTCCTCGGAATTCCAGGCCGTGCAGTTCATGCCGGCGGTGATCTTCCCCCAGCTCCTCCTCTGTGGTCTCTTCACCCCCCGCCCCAACATGCACCCCGTCCTCGAAGGCATCTCCAACGTCCTCCCCATGTCCTACGCAGTCGACGGCATGAACGAAGTTCTCCTGCACACCGACGTCACCGCCAACTTCATCCGAGACGTCCTGGTCGTCGCCGCCTGTGCCCTCCTGGTCCTCACCCTCGGCGCCGCAACCCTCCGCCGCCGCACGGCATAGCGCCCCGCGCCGGGTTGGCCGTCCATCCCGCCCAGCGGACACGGCGGCCCACCGCCCGACCCCGGTGCGAGGATGGGTCCTGGACGACGCACCCCCGCCCGGAGGGCAACCGAACATGACCCAGAAAGTCGCAGTGCTCGGCACCGGCAAGATCGGCGAAGCCCTGCTCAGCGGAATGATCCGAGCCGGCTGGTCCCCCGCCGACCTCCTGGTCACCGCACGGCGCCCGGAGCGAGCCGAAGAGCTCCGCACCCGCTACGGCGTCTCCCCGGTGACCAACCCCGAGGCAGCCAAGACCGCCGACACCCTGATCCTCACGGTCAAGCCCCAGGACATGGGCACCCTCCTCGTGGAACTCGCCCCACACGTCCCCGCCGACCGCCTCGTCATAAGCGGTGCGGCGGGCATCCCCACCTCCTTCTTCGAGGAGCGCCTCGCCCAGGGCACCCCCGTCGTCCGTGTCATGACGAACACCCCCGCCCTCGTCGACGAGGCCATGTCCGTCATCTCCGCCGGCAGCCACGCCACCGCCGAGCACCTCGCCCACGCCGAGGAGATCTTCGGCGCCGTCGGCAAGACGCTCCGCGTCCCCGAGTCCCAGCAGGACGCCTGCACCGCCCTCTCCGGCTCAGGACCGGCGTACTTCTTCTACCTGGTCGAGGCCATGACCGACGCGGGCATCCTCCTCGGCCTGCCCCGCGAAAAGGCACACGACCTCATCGTCCAGTCCGCGATCGGCGCCGCCGTCATGCTCCGCGACAGCGGCGAACACCCCGTGAAACTCCGCGAGAACGTCACCTCCCCCGCGGGCACCACGATCAACGCCATCCGCGAACTGGAGAACCACGGCGTACGAGCCGCCCTCATCGCCGCAATCGAGGCAGCCCGCGACCGCGGCCGCGAACTGGCCTCCGGCAACAACACCTGACGCCCACCCCCGGCGCCGGGCCTGGACCCCGCCCGTCCAGACACCCGGCGCCAGGTCAGACCAACTCAGCCGTCACGCCGGCGAAAGCAACCCGATCGCCCGGTACGCCGCGTCCACCGTCGGCCTCGCCATCTCTCTGGCCTTCTCCGCACCATCCCGCAACACCCCCTCCACATACGCAGGATCCGCGCACAGCTCGCTGTGCCTCTCCTGTACGGGCCTGAGGAGCTCGACCACAGCCTCGGCGGTGTCCTTCTTCAAAGATCCGTACGACTCATATACACCGGCCAGGCCTTCGGGGTTCCCACTTTCACAGGCCGCGAGGATCTCCAGCAGATTCGAGACCCCTGGCCGTCCCTCCGGGTCGTACACGACATCCCGCCCGCTGTCGGTCACCGCCCGCATGACCTTCTTCCGGATCACCTCCGGCTCATCGAGCAGATACACGATCCCCGGCCCGACATCCTCGGACTTCCCCATCTTCGACGTCGGCTCCTGAAGATTCATCACCCGCGTCGCCACCACCGGATGAGTGGCCCGAGGCACCACGAACGTATGCCCGTACCGCTGGTTGAACCGCACCGCCAGATCCCGCGCCAGCTCCACATGCTGCGTCTGGTCGTCCCCGACCGGCACCTCAGCCGTCCCGTACGCCAGGATGTCCGCCGCCATCAGCACCGGATACGTCAGCAGCGACAGCCGTACGCTCCCACCTCGCGTCCGCTCCCGCGCGGCCTTCTCCTTGTACTGGATCATCCGCCGCATCTCCCCGTCCGAAGCGACGCACTCCAGCAGATACGACAGCCGCGCGTGCTCATCCACATGACTCTGTACGAAGACGGTGCACAGCTTGGGATCGAGCCCCGAGGCCAGCAACAGCGTGGCCGCTTGCCGACTGAGCCTGCGCACCCGCCCTGGATCGTGATCCACGGTCAGCGCATGCAGGTCGACGACACAAAACAGCGCGTCGGCGCTGTGCTGATCGACATCGGCCCAACGCCGCACGGCTCCCAAGTAGTTCCCCAGCGTCAGATGCCCCGTCGGCTTGACCCCACTGAAGATCCGCGTCATCTCTCTACCTCCCGGTCAGGACCACCGCTGCCCGTCGGCCGGGCTCTCCAGGAGGGAGAAACGAGAACGGCCGCCGAGGCGGCGGCCGTTGAGTACATACGTGAGCACGGCCGCCCTCAGGCGGCCCACCACAGCAGGGTGCACGCATGCGTTGTCATACGTCCGAGACTACCCCTCCCGGGTGCTCTACGGCGCCGAGTTGACACGCCCGAACCCGCTCCGTACTGTTCTCCGAGTTGTCCGACGTGAGCGCCGACTCCGGTCGGTCCCCGGACAGCCATTCCGCAGTAAGCACCTAACGATCGGCGATCCGTCGTCGGCTCGTTTTCATGCGTGTTTACGGAATGAGGACTCGGCGTTCGAAAGGGCGCGACCCCGATTAGCTCGGGGCCGGAGATTCCGCTAAAGTCTCACTCGTCGGAACGGCCCGAACGGCCGTGAAGACGGCCCACTTTCGACTGGGAATCGGGCCCGAAAGGGTCTGGTAGAGTCGGGAAAGCAAGACCGAAGGGAAGCCCGGAGGAAAGCCCGCGAGGGTGAGTACAAAGGAAGCGTCCGTTCCTTGAGAACTCAACAGCGTGCCAAAAATCAACGCCAGATATGTTGATACCCCGTCCATCACGCAATGTGGTGGGTGGAGGTTCCTTTGAAGAAAAC
>NZ_JAAKZX010000354.1 GCF_011045025.1 Streptomyces ureilyticus | reverse complement strand
GTCTGGGCTCGAACTGGGCTCCTTCATCCGGCTCGGCCGCGGTGAAGAGGGCACGAGGCACTGGTTCCGGGATGATGATCCGGAAAAGTTGCGGCGTACGGCGGCGGGTAGGGACAGCGAACCCGCCGATCTCTCGTAAGGTTTGGGCCGTGGGATCTCTGCGCAATCCTGTCGGGCCGCTTCCCTCCTCCATCTACTGGCGACGGAGGGCCGTTCTGCTGTCCATGGTCGCGCTGTTGGCGCTACTGATCACCTGGATCGTCACCTCCGGCGACGGAGGCGGCACCAACGACGCGAACGGGTCCAACGGCAAGAACCCCGCGCCCTCCATCACGCCCGGCCCCACCAGTTCGGGACCCGCGATCAGCGAAGCCCCGGGCGGACGTGACGAGTCGGGCGAGGAGAGCGGGGGAAGCGGCGGTAGCGAGGGGAGCGGAGGAAGCGACGGGTCCGGCGACTCCGGCGGTGATTCCGCGGGCTCCGGTGGTGCGGACGGCTCCTCCGGTGGCGCGGGCGGCGGTTCCGGTGGTGGCTCGGCCGGCGTGGGGGGTGGCGGTGTGTCCGGGGACGCGGTTCCCGCCGGGTCCAGCCTTCCCAACTGCACCCCTGGAGCCGTCAAGTTGACGCTGCGCAGCGTCAAGAACTCGTACTCCCCCGATGAGCAGCCCAAAGTGGAGCTGATCGTCACGAACTCCTCCGCCACCGACTGCAAGCTCGATCTAGGCCCGAAGGAAGCGGTGCTGACGATCACTCAGGCAGGCGGCGATGACGAGATGTGGTCCTCGGCCGACTGCCCGACGGGCGCCGGCAGCGTCCTGTACCGCATCCCGGCGCAGGACACCGTCACCCGCAACCTGGAGTGGGACCGCAAGGCCAGCGCCCCCAAGTGCGCCACGCCTCCGGCGGGTTCGGCGAACGCGGGCACGTACTTGGTCGAAGCCACGGCCCCGGGCCTGGCGACGGCCCGCACGTCGTTCGTGCTGGCGAAGGACTGAGGGTTCGTACGTTCCTGGAGGGTTCCGTCAGGGACGTACGAAACTCCAGGTTCCTCAGACGTAACGCTCGAGAATCGATGACTCCGCCAACCGCGAAAGCCCCTCCCGAACACTCCGCGCCCGCGCCTCCCCGACGCCGTCCACCGTCTGAAGGTCATCCACACTCGCGGCGAGCAGCTTCTGCAGGCCGCCGAAGTGCTCGACCAGGCGGTCGATGATCGCCCCGGGCAGCCGCGGCACCTTGGCAAGGAGCCGGAAGCCACGCGGCGACACCGCGGAGTCGAGCGTCTCGGGCGCACCGGTGTAGCCCAACGCCCTTGCCACCGTGGGCAGTTCGAGCAGTTCGGCGTGGGTGAGCGCATTGAGCTCGAAGAGGGCCTCGTTGACCGTGCGGGAGCGCTTGGCGGTCGGCTCCGGAACGTAGTCGCGTACGACGAGTTCGCGCTCGGGCTCGACGCCCGCGATCAACTCGTCCAGCTGGAGGGAGAGGAGGCGCCCGTCCGTGCCCAACTCGACCACGTACTCGGCGATCTCCGTGGCGATCCGGCGCACCATCTCCAGACGCTGGGCCACCGCCGAGACGTCCCGGACGGTGACCAGGTCCTCGATCTCGAGGGCGGACAGCGTGCCGGCGACCTCGTCGAGGCGGAGCTTGTAGCGCTCCAGGGTGGCCAGGGCCTGGTTGGCGCGGGAGAGGATCGCCGCCGAGTCCTCCAGGACGCGGCGCTGTCCGTCCACGTACAGCGCGATCAGGCGCATGGACTGGGAGACGGAGACGACGGGGAAGCCGACCTGCTTGGAGACCCGGTCGGCCGTGCGGTGCCGGGTGCCCGTCTCCTCGGTGGGGATGGTCGGGTCGGGCACCAGCTGTACGCCCGCCCGAAGGATCTTGGTGATGTCCTTGTCGACGATGATGCCGCCGTCGAGCTTGCACAGCTCGCGCAGCCGGGTCGCCGTGAACTCGACGTCCAGGACGAAGCCGCCCGTGCACATCGACTCGACCGTCTTGTCCCAGCCGAGCACGATGAGCCCGCCGGTGTTGCCGCGGAGAATCCGCTCCAGGCCGTCGCGGAGACCTGTGCCGGGTGCCACGGCGCTCAGTGAGGCGCGCATCAGCCCGTCGGCACCGGAGCTCCCACCGGACTTTCCGGGAGCTGCCGCCCGGTCATTGGCTGCCACTGCACTCCTCCGGTCGCAGGATCTGGGGCGCTCCCGTTTCGCATACTTCGTTCGTACGGACGGTCGAGACCTGGGCAAAGTCTACCGGCGCTCCTCCTCGTCCCGTGGGGCCTCTCGACGACGCGACCTCGGAAGCACCTGCAGCGCGTCCCCCATGTCGGCCACTTCCAGGACCTTCATCCCGGCAGGGATCTTGCCGGGATCGCCCGGTACGAGCGCGTGCGTGAAGCCCAGACGGTGCGCTTCGGCGAGCCTGCGCTGGACGCCCGTGACCCGTCTGACCTCGCCCGCGAGGCCGACTTCGCCGATCGCGACGAGGTTCTTGGGGAGAGGAGTGTCACTCGCGGCGGAGGCCAGGGCGAGGGCGATCGCCAGGTCCGCGGCCGGCTCGGAGAGCTTCACGCCGCCGACCGTCGCGGAGTAGATGTCCCGCTTTCCCAGGGCGGTGATCCGGCCGCGCTGCTCCAGGACGGCGAGCATCATCGAGACGCGGGAGGTCTCCAGGCCCGAGGTCGTACGCCTGGGGGAGGGGATCTGGGAGTCGACGGTGAGGGCCTGGACCTCGGCGACCAGGGGGCGGCGGCCTTCGAGGGTGACGGTCAGGCAGGTGCCGGGGACGGGCTCGGCGCGGCGGGTGAGGAACAGGCCGCTGGGGTCGGCGAGTCCGGTGATGCCCTCGTCGTGCAGCTCGAAGCAGCCGACCTCGTCCGTCGTGCCGTACCGGTTCTTGACGCCTCGTACGAGCCTCAGGCGTGCGTGCCGGTCGCCCTCGAAGCTCAGGACGACGTCCACGAGGTGCTCCAGGAGGCGGGGGCCCGCGATGGCGCCGTCCTTGGTGACATGGCCCACAAGGAGGGTGGACATGCCGCGCTCCTTGGAGGCGCGGATCAGGGCTCCGGCCACCTCGCGGACCTGGGCCATGCCTCCGGGGGCGCCGTCGATCTCCGGAGAGGCCACGGTCTGTACGGAGTCGAGGATCAGCAGGGACGGCTTCACCGCGTCCAAGTGGCCGAGGACGGCGGCCAGATCGGTCTCCGCGGCGAGATACAGGTGGTCGTCGATCGCCTTGATGCGGTCGGCGCGGAGGCGGACCTGGCTCGCGGACTCCTCACCGGTGATGTAGAGCGTGCGATGTTCGTCACTTGCCGACTTGGCCGCCACATCCAGCAGGAGCGTGGACTTGCCTACGCCCGGCTCGCCCGCGACGAGCACGACCGCGCCCGGCACCAGGCCGCCGCCGAGCACCCGGTCCAGCTCCGGTACGCCGGTGGGGCGGGCGGTTGCCGTGCGGCCGTCGACCTGGCCGATGGGCACCGCGGACGTCGTGACCCGGCCGGGGGTCGTCGTACGGACCGCGGGCGCGCCGTACTCCTCGACCGTCCCCCAGGCCTGGCACTCGGGGCAGCGGCCGAGCCACTTGGCCGTCTGCCAGCCGCATTCGGTGCAGCGGTAGGACGGCCGGTCCTTCGCGGTCTTCGTACGGGCAGCCATGGACGAAACCGTAACCGCCGCCACTGACAACGCCGGCCCCGCCCATGAACCGGCCCACGAACCTGCCCATGACCACGTGCTTCCGGCCTCGTCGCCAAGATCAGGGCAGGCTTCGCAAACCGGTTGCAATCGACCCGGAATACGCCGCGGAACTAATCATTCCTGTCCCCTTATGAGGGATCGTTTCACCCGTATGGATTAAAACTGCTCACGCGGCAAGAAGCGGCCCTCACCCGGCGCCTACGGTCCCTCGGGTGATGAGCCGCAGTCCGGAAACCACCACGCACACCACCGGCGCAATCCCGGCGCACGGTGCCGAACCCGACCGTGCCGACTCCGGCCGGGCAGCGGTCCGTACGCCGGCGAAGTGCCCGCCCGCGCGCTACGAGCCGTATCTGGACGGCTTGTTCACGTACGGCCTGTCCGTGCTCTGCGACCACGACGCGGCGGTCGCCGCCCTCGGTGACGCCCTCGCGCTCGCCGAGCGGCGCGGCCCGCGCGGCGTGCGGGCACCCGACGAGCGCAGGGCGTGGCTGTACGCCCTCGCCCGCTGGGCGTGCCTGCGCAAGCTCGCCGAAACCAGGGACAAGGACACGGACACCGACCGGCAGGGCAATCGGCGGTCCGGCCGGCAGACCAAACAGGGCAAGGGGGCCGGGCCGCTCCGGCAGAAACGTCGCGGCACGCGCGCGTCGGACGCCGAATCAGACGTCGAATCGGACGCAAAAGAGGACCGTCGCCGTCGTGAACTCGCCCTGCTCGCCTGGCCGGAGGCCGCCGGGACCACGCCCGAGCAGCGCGAAGCGCTCGAACTCGCCGTACGGCACCAGCTCGCCGCCCGGGAGGTGGCCGCCGTCCTCGGTATGGAACTGCTCGCCGCCCGCGAACTCCTCGGTGCCGCCGCCTGCGAGATCGAGCGCACCCGCGCGGCCCTCGCCGTCGTCGAGACCGGCGCCTGCCCGGGCGTCGCCCGGCTCACCGGAGACCGGCTGGTCCTCAGCACGCCCCTGCGCCGCGAACTCGTCCGGCATGTCGACGACTGCCCGCGCTGCCGCCGTACCGCCGAGCGCGCGATCCCCGGCTCCTGG
This sequence comes from Streptomyces ureilyticus, assembly GCF_011045025.1. Lineage (GTDB taxonomy): Bacteria > Actinomycetota > Actinomycetes > Streptomycetales > Streptomycetaceae > Streptomyces > Streptomyces ureilyticus. The sequence continues at coordinate 853 of NZ_JAAKZX010000354.1, read as the reverse complement.
CCGGGCACGAGCGTCACGCCCGCCGCGCTCCCCGTAGTCGAAGCTCCGCGCGCGGCCCTCCACGGGGCGATGGAGCGCGCCCCACGCGCGCGGGGTGCCACTCCGCGCTTCGACCGGCGCGGCTTCCCGATGGACCCCAAGCACCACGCGGCCCGCCGTAGCCGCCTTCGCGCGCGTGCCGTCACGACGACGGTCGTCGTCACCGTGGTGGCGGCTCCCGTACTCGCCGTGTGGGCGGCCTACCGAGGCGCCCCCCTCACCGGCGAGGGCTCGCCGGGCCGCCCGATCATCGCGAGCGAGGCGCACGGCCCCGCCGCACTCGGCGGCGAACATGCGGACGACGCAGCCGACGCAGACGACTCCGGGAACGCGGGCAGCGCCCACGCGAAGCCGGAGCCGCAGCTCAGCAAGGGATCCGGCGAAAGCGCCGGGGAGGGAAAACGTTCGTCCGAAGTCTCCGTACGAGTCACCGGCGGGGCCTCCGGCGACCAGAAAAACGGCCTCTCCGTAGAGGCCGATTCCAGCGGCGACATGACGCTGATCACTCTGAGGGCATCCGGTGGCGGTGGTTCCCCGGTCCGCTGGTCCGCGCACACCGGCGCCTCCTGGCTCTACCTGAGCCGGTCGTCGGGAACGCTGTCGCCCGGCGAGTCGTTGACGATCAAGGCGTACGTCGACCCTCTCCTCGAGCCGAACGGCCCCTGGAGCGCGCGGGTGTCGATCGCACCCGCGGGCGCGGCGGTCTCGATCGACGGCTCCGGCACGGCGGGCCCGTCACATCCGGGCCCGGGCCCTGCTCCGGACCCGACCCCGAGCGCTCCCACACCGTCCGACCCCGGCCCCACGCCCAGCG
>NZ_JAAKZX010000353.1 GCF_011045025.1 Streptomyces ureilyticus | reverse complement strand
CCACCCCACCCGAGCACGGGCCCGTCGACACCCCACCGCAGCCCCGTACTTCTCCACACCCGTGCCATCACCAAAAGCGTAAAGGTCACCACTGACAACGAGGGGTCCCCGACGATTCGCCGGGGACCTCCCACCTGCGGGTGCCGTTGTCGCGGCCGGGGCTCCGGCTATGTGGACGCGCCAGGAGCCCGGTACTGGATTTGCCCGGCGGCGCGCAGGGCCTCCAGTGTCTCGTCGACAGTCAGGAGGACAGTCGTCTCGAACGAGCTGAGCGCGCCTCCTCCGCTGATCGCCAGCGCCACCGCGGCCATGGACACGTTGTCCGGGGCCTCCCACAGGTTGTAGCCGTCGCGCGTGCCGAAGGCGTACCAGAAACCGTGGAGCTTCCCGCCGACGGACTCGATGTACTGCTGAGCGGCCTGCGCACGGTCCTCGGGCCGGCCGATCAACCTCTCCCAAGTCTCTGGCGTGTAGCTGAACCTCGATAGATAGAGCGGCATCATGTCTCCCTTTCGTCGCAACAAGGGATGCCACCGCGGGAAGACAGCCAGCCGGAAGCGGCCTGCGCATCCCCCGAACGGCCGCGGGCGCCCCGAAGTACTCAGTCAGAGCTGAGTACGCGCGCTCTGTCCGTTGACGGCATCAGCCGAAACGCTTGGGACATGAGCCAAGGACCACGGAAACCCGTTCTCCATCTGCTGTCGATCCTCGCGACGGCCGGGGCCTCGATGGCCATGTGGGCTGCCTGGCTGGGCTGGGACCAGCGGTACGACGTGCAGCCTGACGGCACGATGACCGGCCCGTACGAGGCCTGGCAGGTGATCGGGCTGGTGCTGACTCTGCTGGTGCCCGTGTACTGGGCGGCGTCCCGGCGGTACTTCGTGGGCGCTGTGCTCGGCCCCACGTCCGGCCTGACCGCTGCCGCCTTCTACGACTGGTCGGACGACACCAGCGGCCTCTTCGCGGTCGGCGTCGGGTTGATCATGATGGGCACCCTCGCCGCAACCGCCGTCGTTTCCGCCGTCACAGCCGCCATCACTGATCACCGGCAGAGGCCACCTGCGGCTCACTACCTGCCCAGCTGACGGCTGCCATCAGCCCGTTGCTGTACTTCACTGCTGTACGGCCCGAGAACACCAAAGGCCCCGGAGTGATCCGGGGCCTTTGACCTGTGTGCACTCGGCAGGATTCGAACCTGCAACCTTCTGATCCGTAGTCAGATGCTCTATCCGTTAAGCTACGAGTGCCTGTGTGTTCTGTTGTGTTGGCTCTTCCTGGCGGGCTTTTGGGCCCGGTCGGCGTTGCGGGAACAACATTACATGACTGGTGGCGCCTGGCGAAATCCGTTTAGCGGACCCTGTATGACCTGCGAAAACGGCCCTGGAATGGTCGAGGAACGACCGAAGCCCCGGCCAGTCGTGACCAGGGCTTCGGGATCATGAGGCGGAGGCGGAGGGATTTGAACCCTCGATGGGATTGAAGTCCCAAACCGCATTAGCAGTGCGGCGCCATAGACCGGACTAGGCGACGCCTCCAGCACAGCCGCCCCGCGCGAGCGCGAGTGGATGCGTGCAGATGATGACACAGCCCAGCGGGCTGTCACCAATCGCCCCCCACGGTACTAGGCGGAAAGGGCGAAGGGCAAAGGCGTAACGCGACGCAACGTCGTGGAACGGGCAGCGTTAAAGGGGTGGGGCCTGCGCCCCGGACCAGCGATTCGACCACAGACCGACCATCCCCCCCGCACCCCGTGGAGCCCCTATGTTCCGCCGTCTCGCCCTGACCGCAGCCGCTTCCGCCGCCGCCTCACTCGCCGTGCTCGCGGCGGCCCCCCCGGCCGCGTACGCCGAACCGCTTCCCTCTACGCCGTTTCCCCATATGCCGCCGGCCCCCGAGCGCGACCGCGACCGCCTCACCGTGACGGTCAGCGACGCGGGAGACGGGCTGGACGGGACGTACGAGCTGGAGTGTCACCCGGAGGGCGGCAGTCATCCCGACGCCCGGGGCGCCTGCGAGCGGCTGGACAGACGGACGGGCTGGGGTGAGGACCCGTTCGCACCCATCGAGCCCAAGAGGATGTGCACGATGCAGTACGGCGGTCCGGCCACCGCTCGCGTTACGGGGACCTGGGCCGGGCGACCGGTCAACGTCTCGTACACGCGCGGTGACGGGTGTGAGATCGCGCGATGGGACGCCATGGTGCCCGTACTTCCGAAGCTCGGTTCCTGAGCGCCGCGCCCTGCTGAAGGGCGAGAGCCACGGACGATGGCTGAGGAGGAGGGCTGTAGAGGAGGGCTGGGGAGAAGGAGGAGGTCACAGCTTCTGCGTCTTCTCTACTTCTCTTCTGCGTGCGACCTCCCTCTCATCCGGCGTCGCGAGCGCAACCTCTGCCCGTAGACTCCCTCGCGTGACACGTCGCGGACCGGTTGGCAAGATGGCCTCCGCGGTCGGCAAGGTGCGGTAACAGGGAGGAAGCGTCTCGTGAGCAGCAGGCCATCCCGAGGCGCTGCTCGCCTCGCAGCCATACTGGACGCGCTTCCCGATGCGTTGTTGCTGGTCAACGCCAATGGGACCGTCGTCAACGCCAACACCATCGCCCTGGAGGCCTTCGAGGCCCCGGGCACGGCTCTGGTCGGGCGCGGACTGCTCGATCTGCTGCCCGAGTTCGACTCCCGGCTGATCCCCGGGTCGATGCGCCGGCCCGACAGCATCGACCCGCGCGGCCGGACCAAACCGCGGCGGATGATGGCCCGGCGCACCGACAGCAGCGAGTTCCCGGTCGAGGTCACGAGCGCGAATCTGGAGAACGGCCAGCAGGCGTACGACAGTTCCGGCTACACCAGCGATGAGCTGCTGATGCTTGTCGTACGTGACCTCTCCGGCACCGTCGACACCGAGGCCGAACTCGCGCGATCGCAGCGGCAGACGGAGATGATTCTGCGGGCCGCCTCCGAGGGCGTGGTCGGGACCGACACCCAGGGGCGGGTCGTCCTCGTCAATCCGGCCGCCGCGCAGATCCTCGGCTTCCGGGCCAGCGACCTGGGCGGGCAGGAACTGCATCCGCTGACGCTGCACTCGCGCGCCGACGGCACCCCCTTCCCGTACGAGGAGTCGCCGCTCGCCGACACTCTCCGCTCGGGGCGCAAGCACCGGGTGCGGGGACAGGTGCTGTGGTCCAAGAACGGCGACAAGGTGCCCGTCGACCTGACGACCGCGCCCGTACGGGACGGGGACCAGCTCGTCGGCGCGGTGCTGACCTTCACGGACCGGCGGGCGTACGACGCACTCGTCGAGGAGAAGGACGCGGCTGCCCAGCGGCATCAGGAGGAGCTCGCGCGGACCGCCGAGGAGCATGCCGCGGCGCTGAACGCGTTGCGGGACGAGCACGGCAGGGAACTCGCCGGGCTGCGAGAGGCACATGAGGAAGAGCTGGCCGCCGGAGACGACCGGTACGCGGCGCTCGCCGAGCGGGAGAAGGACCGGTACGAGGCGCTGGCCGCGCGGCACGAGCAGCTGCTCGCCGTGCTCGGGCAGTCCCTGCGCGGCCCGCTCGACCAGCTGCGCGGCGACCTGGCCGCCCTGGCCGCCGACGACGCCGGACAGCTGTGGCCCGAGGCCAACCAGGTGCTGCACCACCTCGCGGCCGGCTACTCCCGGATCACCACCCTCATCGACAACGTGCTCGGTTACCAGCGGCTCGACGCCGGGGCCGAGGACGTCGTACGGACGAAGGTCATGCTCGACGCGGTCGTCGCGGCCGGTGTCGACGGAGCCGTCGAGCTGATCGGGCCCGGGCGGGTGCAGTTCGCCGTGCACGCGCCGCCCATCGAGGCCGAGGTCGACCCGCAGCGGCTCGCGACCGCGCTCGCGCATCTCGTCGCGGACGTCGCGGGCGTCGACTCGACGGGCAACGCGCCGGTCTCGGCCGGTGGCTACATGGACAACACGGTCGTCGTGGCGGCCGCCCAGCGCGGCGAGGTCGTACGGATCGAGGTGCGCGGGCCGTATGCCGGGGGAGACCCGGTGCACGAGCCGATCGTGCGCGGGATCGTGCGGGCGCACGGTGGAGTGCTGCAGACGCATGAGGTGCCGGGGATGAGCGGCAGTGCGTTTGTGCTCGAGGTGCCCATCGGGGGCGGGGCCGGGGCGGTTTCCGCTCAGGCTCCGACGCCGGATCTTGGTGCGGATGTGGCTGCGGGCTCGGGTGCTTCGGCGGAGGGTGGGCCTGGTTCCGCGGTCGCGCTGCCCGAGCGCGTCCCCGCTCAGGCCGGTGGCGGGCGGCGGCGGGCTCGACGATCCTCGGTGGACGCCTTCCTGGAGAGCGAGGTCACGCCCTCGACCGAGACGGGGGCGGGGGCGGGAACGGAGACCGGGGCGGCCGCGCCCACCGGGCGGCGGCGCCGGCGCGCCGCGGCGGATGAGTCGCAGATGGCGCAGGTGCCCGTTCCGGCGCAGGGGACCGGTGAGGGGCCCCAGGTGTCCGGTGGGACCGGGCGGCGGCGGGGACGGCCGAGTCCCGCGGAAAGCGGCGGCGGGGTTGCCGAGGGCGCGGTCGTGACCGCAGCCGAGCATGCCGCGGGTGCCGCGGCCACCGGGCTCGGGCCGACGGTGCCTCCGCAGGGCGTGCCCGCGCCCGAGGGGCAGCGTGCGCGACAGATCGGCGGTGAGCGGCAGGCTCTGCCCGCAGCGCTGCCGTCGGGCCACGGCAGCGAGGAAGCCGGCCGGCCAACCGGGCGGCGTCGGCGTGCGCTGGCCGCGGCGGCCGAGCGCCAGGCCGCCCAGGAGGCGGAGCCTCGCTCGGTGTTCGCGCTGCCGCCGGCGGACGCCGACCGTGGGCCCGGGTACGCCGCTCAGCAGCCCGCCCAGGGGCAGCCCGTCCATGGGCAGACCGGTCAGGTGCCGGTCGGTCACGGGCAGACCAGTCAGGTTCAGAACGGTCAGCAGCAAGTCGGTCATGGGCAGGCCGGTCAGCAGCAAGTCGGTTACGTGCAGGCCGACGATGGTCGTCATGATGCGGCCCTGCATGATCCTGCCGAGGATCACACTCCGCCACAGCCGCATCCGGTGTCGGCCCCTACCGGGCGGCGGCGGGCTCGGCAGGGGGACGCCACGGGCGCGGGGCAAGGTGTTCCCGGACAGATGGCGCCCGCGCAGGCTGCGGCCCAAGGGGCTTCCGCGCAACTCACTCCCGCTCAGGGGGTTCCCGCCCAGGGTGACGCTTCCCAGGGTGCTCCCGGACAGCCCGTTGCCGCGCAAGGCATCCCGGAACAGGGAGCTCCCGGCCAGAGCGTCGCCATTCCGGGGACCACCGGGCAGGGCATGCCTCAGCCGATGATCCCGGCACAGGGCGTACCTCCGCAGGGGATTCCCGCGGAGGCTGCCGCCGTTGCCGCGACCACGCCTGCGGGCGGTGTCCCCGCTGCGGGTACGACGCCTCAGGGCACCGCCGTCGCACAGAACGCCCAGCCCCAGCCTCAGCCGCAACCCCAGCCTCAGCCTCAGCCCATGGCGGCCCCGAGCCCTCAGCCCCAGTCTCAGCCCTGGCCTGGCGCCGAAACTCCGGCTCCCCAGGCCGCAGCTCCCGCCGCCCAGGCCCAGGCCCCGGCCGAAGCGGACGCGCCCCGCACAGCTCAGCCCCGGCCCTGGCC
>NZ_JAAKZX010000352.1 GCF_011045025.1 Streptomyces ureilyticus | reverse complement strand
CTCGGTCCTCATCTACGCGGGACTCGACGCCTGGCGCCGCCAGATGGTCCTGCACGGCAAGGACCTCCTGGACGGCGCACTGCGACTCGCCGCTGACGTCCGCCGCACCATCGCATCCGGCAGCGAAGGCGCCGCCGTGGCGATCACCAACAGGACGTCCGACACAGTGACGTCCGCCCGCAGCTCACCCGCCGCCCGAGCCCGCTCCACAAGCCGCCCCACAACCTCGAGCAGCTGCGCAGCCCCCGCGTCGTCGACCGCAGCGACCTCCCCGTCGGAGGCCGACCGCTGCTCCACGAGCCGCAGCTCACCCGAGCCCGAGCCGGACCCGGAGACGGACCCGATGCCGGATCCCGAGGAGCCGGAGACGGACACCGGCTGAGCCCGCTGCTGCGGCACCAGCGCCTCTTCGAGAACCGCACTGTCCTCCGCGACCCCCACCCGCAGCACCTGCGGAGGCAACAGCCGCCCCGCACCCGACGCCACAGACGTCCGCAGGAAGCGCGAGAGCGCCGACCACGGCTCGTCCTCCTGGCCGAGCGCCGCCCGGGCCTGGTCGGTCAGCCGGGAGGTCTCCTCCTCGGCGATCCGCCGGACCAGGACGTCCTTGCTCGGGAAGCGCCGGTACACCGTGCCGACGCCGACCCGTGCGCGCCGCGCCACGTCCTCCATCGGCGCGCCGTACCCCAGCTCGCCGAAGACCTCTCGCGCCGCACGCAGTACGTGCTCCAGATTGCGCTGTGCGTCCACGCGCAGCGGTGTCGACCGCGATGCGTCCCCCGCACCGCGCCCGTTCCCCATCGCCGCGCCGACCGCGCCGCCGGAAGCGATGGCAGACGCGGATGACCAATGAGTTTCTTGAACATGCATATGTGTTCCCCCGGTAATGACGTCTCCCCCCGGAGACTCTCCCCGCCATTGACAAGCCGGAGCGAGCGGAACAGGCATCGGTCCCACGACCCGGATACCCGTCGTAACCAGTCGTGCGGGCCGGCCGAGTGCTTCCCCCTACACCCCGATGAGAGACGAACAATAGTTGAGCAAGGGTCAATTCAGAAGGGGCAGGTTCCGCACAGTGCGCCCCTCGATCGGAGTACGGGCCGCTTACGTCCCGATTCAGACACGTACCAGCACCCCATACCCCCCACCTGACCTGCGCATCTCCCGTGCACTCCGGCAAATCGGCCAACTCTGCGCGTCTCAGGCGGTCGGTCACACAAATTGCCGGGGCTGTGGACAAAATCAAGAGCGCGTTGCGTCATGGGTGGGTGAAGACTGCGATCAACCGGGGGGCGCCCCCCGGACCCAGGAACGGTACGCGCATTCTCATCGTCGGCGGCGGTTACGTCGGGATGTACACCGCTCTGAGTCTCCAGCGGAAGCTGAAGCAGGAGCTCAAACGTGGCGACGTAGAAATTGTCGTGGTCACGCCAGACCCCTATATGACCTATCAGCCGTTCCTGCCCGAGGCGGCCGCCGGAAACATCTCGCCCCGTCACGTCGTCGTGCCGCTGCGCCGCGTTCTCGACCAGTGCAAGATCGTCATCGGCGAGGCCCAGTCCATCGACCACGCCAAGCGCACCGCGACCCTCACCACCCTCGCCACCCAAGAAGAGGGCGCGGAGCCGGAACAGATCTCCTACGACCAGCTCGTCCTCGCGCCCGGCTCCATCTCGCGCGTCCTCCCGGTCCCCGGCCTCGCCGACCACGGCATCGGCTTCAAGACCGTCGAAGAGGCCATCGGCCTGCGCAACCACGTCATCGAGCAGATGGACATCGCCTCCTCCACCCGCGACCCCGCGATCCGCGACGCGGCCCTGACCTTCGTCTTCGTAGGCGGCGGTTTCGCCGGAGTGGAGGCCCTCGGCGAACTCGAGGACATGGCCCGCTACACCGCGCGGTACTACCACAACGTCAAACCCGAGGACATGAAGTGGATCCTCGTAGAGGCCTCGAACCGCATCCTGCCCGAGGTCGGCGAGGAGATGGGCAAGTACACCGTCACCGAGCTGCGCCGCCGCAATATCGACGTACGCCTGGAGACCCGCCTCGAATCATGCGTTGACCGGGTCGCCGTACTGAGTGACGGCGCGCGCTTCCCGACCCGTACGGTCGTCTGGACCGCCGGTGTGAAACCGCACCCGATCCTGGCCGCCACCGACCTGCCGCTGAACGAGCGCGGACGCCTCAAGTGCACCGCCGAGCTGACCGTCGAGGGCGTCACGCACGCGTGGGCCGCCGGAGACGCCGCCGCCGTCCCCGACGTCACCTCCAAGGAGCCCGGCGCGGAGACCGCCCCCAACGCCCAGCACGCGGTGCGCCAGGCCAGGACCCTCGGCGACAACATCGTCCACTCCCTGCGCGGCGAGCCCCTGGAGACGTACTCCCATGCGTACGTCGGCTCGGTGGCCTCCCTGGGACTGCACAAAGGCGTCGCGCACGTCTACGGGCGCAAGTTGAAGGGCTACTCTGCCTGGTTCATGCACCGCACGTACCACCTGAGCAGGGTTCCGACCTTCAACCGCAAGGCCCGGGTGATGGCCGAGTGGACGCTGGCGGGGCTCTTCAAGAGGGAGATCGTCTCCCTCGGTTCGCTCGAACATCCCCGTGCGGAGTTCGAACTCGCGGCCGGTGGAAAGCCTCCAGAGGACCCGAAGGGGTCGTCCTGACCGGACTCAGGAACTCCACCTCCGGGACCGGCGTCTGACGGATGTCGGTCCGGTCGGACACACTGGTCCACGACCATGGGCGGGCCGACCGCTCGCCCTTCAATCCCACGAGGCCTGTCCCACAGTGAACTTCACGCGCTGGAGCGCCCGGCTCCCCGGAACGCAGCGCCGCGCCCAGGCGCGGACCGGCAGTTCGTCGAACGCGCTCCCCCCGGAGGGCGGCTCCGTGCCCGCGGCCCGCGCCGAGCGGCGAACCGCTGAGGAAGCCGCCGAGACCGCCGATGCCGCCGACACCGACGACGCCAAAACCCCACCGGTCCCCGCCGTCGACGAACTGCCGGTCCGCGAGGTCCTCGACCGCATCCCGGCCCTCGTCGCCCTCGTACACGGCCGGGAGCACCGCCTCGCGTACGTCAACGACGCCTACGTAGCGGCCTTCGGCGCACGTCCGGTCGGCGAGCCCGCGCGTGAGGCGCTGCCCGAGCTGGAGGAGATCGGCCTGCTGTCCCTCCTCGACCAGGTCCTGCGCAGCTCCAAGCCGCGTACGGTCCTGTCCCGCAAGGTCCCCAGCGGCCGCTCGTACACCTTCACGTGCACCCCCGTGCCCATCGACGGAGCCACCCCTGAGGGGGGCGGCGTACTGATCTTCGCCGCCGACGTCACCGACCAGGCCGTGGCCGCCGACCGCCTGCGCGCCAGCGAACGTGAACTGCGCGAGACCGCGGTCACCCTCCAACGCTCCCTGCTGCCCCAGGACCTGGAGGAACCCGACGACCTGCGCGTCGCCGCCGTCTACCACCCCGGCGGCACGGAGGCCGCGGTCGGCGGCGACTGGTACGACGTCATCACCCTCGGCGGCGGCCGTACGGCCCTGGTCATCGGCGACGTCATGGGCAGAGGCGTACGCGCTGCGGCCGTCATGGGCCAGCTCCGCACCGCCGTCCGCGCGTACGCCCGCCTCGACCTGCCCCCGCACGAGGTCCTCCAGCTCCTCGACGGCCTCGCCACGGAGATCGACGCCAACCAGATCGCCACCTGCGCCTACGCCGTCCACGACCCCAACGAGGGCCGCCTCGTGTACGCCTCCGCCGGCCACCTCCCGATCCTCGTACGCGACGACAGCGGCACCGTACTGCGCGCCGAGGAACCCATCGGCCCGCCCCTCGGCACAGGCGGCTGGATGCACTCCTCCGGCTCCATCCCGCTAGGCCCCGGCTCCACCGCCGTGCTCTACACGGACGGCCTGGTCGAGCGCCGCGACAAGGACCTCGACGAGGGCATCGCCGCCCTGGAGGAAGCCCTAGCGGGCGCCACGGGCACACCCCAGGTGATCTGCGACCGCCTCGTCCGCTCGGCGGGCATGACGGCCGACCACGACGACGACGTGGCGGTCCTGGTACTCCAGCACCCGTCCCGTACGGGCTCCGACGGCGAACTCTTCCGAAACGCCGCCCTGGAGCTGCTCGGCGGCGTAGAAGCGGCCCCACGCGCGCGTGCCTTCGCCTCCGGCGTCCTGACGAGCTGGCGCTTCCCCACGGACCTGCACGACCTCGGCGTCCTCGCCGCCAGCGAACTCGTCGCCAACTCGCTCCAGCACGGCACCCCGCCCATGCGCCTGCGCCTGCGCCGCACGGACCGCCGCCTGATCGTCGAGGTGACCGACGGCGACGACCACCTCCCACGCCGCCGCCGCGCCGAACCCGCCGACGAGGCCGGCCGCGGCATCGCGATCATCGCTACCATCGCCTCCAACTGGGGCTCACGCCGCACACCCGGCGGCGGCAAGTCGGTGTGGTGCGAGTTCGCACTTCCGCGTGCCACTTAGATCCATGGCCGCGCGCCATCTGGCCGATCGCCGCACACGGTGCTAGTAGCTCCTCCATGGCAGAGGAAACGGAATCGGGCTTCCAGCTCTCAGGCAGTGCTCCCGAGCGTTACGAGCGGTACGTCGCGCCGATCATGGCGCCCTTCGTCGAGGCGGTCGTGGACGCCGTCGACCTGTTCCCCGGAGCCACCGTGCTCGACCTCGCATGCGGCACCGGCTTCGCGGCACGGGTGGCGGCCGCCCGGGTCGGTCCCGCGGGCCGGGTCTTCGGCGCCGACCCGAACGACGCCATGCTCAAGGTGGCCGAAGCACACCACCCCCGCATGTACCCGGACATCGAGTTCACCGTGGCCCCCGCCGACCAACTCCCGTACGCCGACGACACCTTCGACGCGGTCGTCTGCCAACAAGGCGCCCAGTTCTTCCCCGACCCGAACGCGGCCCTCACGGAAACGGCCCGCGTAACCCGCCCCGGCGGCCACTTCGCCGCCACCACATGGGCCTCCCTCGACAAGTCCCCCTACTTCGCCGCCCAGCACCGGGCCATCACGGAACACGGCGGTCCAGAAGCCGCCGCAAGCTTCACGGCCGCCTTCTCCTCCGCCGAACGCCTCACGGCAGCCCTGCGCCAAGCGGGCTTCCAGCAGGTGACAGCCCGCGAGGTCACCTTCGGCATCGCCCTCCCCCCGCTGGCGGAATACGCCGCCAATCACCTCTCCGCGCTCCCCTGGGGCCAGACCATCACCGACACCGGCGGCCAGGGAGCCCTCACCAGCGCAGGCCGCACAGTCCACGCCCTCCTCAAGGACCACACCGCCCCCGACGGCACAGCGACGCTCTCCTTCACGTCGACCCTGATCACAGCCATCCGCTGACACAAAGAGGCGGCCGCCACCACGTGGTGACGGCCGCCTCTTTCGGCCTTCAGACCTTCGCCGGTACGCCCTCCGAGGCCTCCGCACCCCGCGCGACCACCCGACTCCTCCCCACCGACGGCTGATTCTGTACGGGCGTGAGCTGCCGCCCCAGCCGCACGGCCAGGAACGTGATGCCCAGCGAGAACAGCAGGAACGTCACGACGTACGGCCCGTGCAGCGCCGCCCCCATCGGCCCGCCCACAGCCGGACCGACCGCCAGCGCAAGCTGCTTCACCAGGGCGAACGCCGAGTTGTACTGCCCCGCCATCCCCGCCGGCGCCAGATCGGCGACCAACGGCGCCACAGTCGGCGACAGCATCGCCTCCCCGAGCCCGAAGAGCGCGTACGTCGAGACGAACGCGGCCGTGGCCATCGCCTGACTGGGCGATCGCCGACCATGTGCTGCGGACGGTGCTTCCGGAGGAGCTCGACGCGTCCGACGGACTGGAGGACGTGGTTTTGCTGGCGGCACGCTTCGAGT
>NZ_JAAKZX010000351.1 GCF_011045025.1 Streptomyces ureilyticus | reverse complement strand
TATAAGAGACAGGGGTAGGGGGTTAGGGGTTACGTCGTGAGCCCGTGACTCAAATCTGCCGCTTCTTGATTGCGCGGAGGAGTTGGCGGAGCGGCGTTGGTTCGGTGGCGAGTTGGGTGGTGGGGTCGTCGCTCTCGCGTAGGCGTATCCGGCCTTCGGTGGCGGTGAGTTCGACGCAGGTGTTGCCGTCGCCGCCGCCGGAGAAGGAGGGCTTCTGCCAGTTGGCAGGGGTGGAGGAGAGTTCGACGCAGTTGTTGCCGTCTGCGCCGCCGGAGAAGGACGACTTCTGCCAGTTGGCGGGGGTGGTCATCGGTGCGCCTCACAGTTCCTTGGCCAGCCTGTGGATGAAGTCACGCGACCGTTCGGGATCGAGTGACGCGGCCTCCATTTTACGGAAGAGTGTTCGAGAAGCGCCGAGTTGGGCTTCGGAGTCGATGAATGCGGTGCCGTGGGGTGTGTCGCGCACCGCTGTGTCCAGCTGGGGCACGGCGCCGCCCGCCAGCATCATGGTGTTCCAGGCGCCCGCGAAGCCGTCCAGATCGAAGGGGATCACGCGAACGGTGATGTGTTCCGTCTCGGACAGTTCCAGAATGCGCGCGAGCTGAGCCCGTGCGGCGGCACGGTCGCCGACTCTGGTGCGAAGTGCCGCTTCGTGGATCACCGCTTCGTACGGGACGGGCGTGGGGCCCGCAAGGACGACTTTCCGTTTCATCCGGTGTTGGACTCGCAACTCCAGCTCACCGTAGGGAAGTTCGGGGACCCTGTACGAGAAGACGGCCCGGGCGTACTCCTCCGTCTGGAGAAGTCCGGGGATGTGAGGGAACTCGACATCGTGCCGGTATGTGGCGTGGTGCTCCAGCTCGGCGATGTCCAGGAACGGTGTGGGTAGCAGCCCCCGGAACTCCTCCCACCAACCGCGTGTCCGGTCGGTCGCCATCGCTACCAACGCGTCGATCAACTCCCCGTCCGTGCAGGAATAGTGGGCGGCGAGGCGGCGCACACGCTCCTCGCTTACGCCTGCGACGCCGGCCTCGATCTGGCTCACCTGGGCGGAGTTCACTCCCAGCAGTGCTGCCGCCTCTGTGGCCTTCAGTCCTGCGGCATCCCGTAGCTTGCGCAGCTCGGCTCCCAGGCGTACCTGCCGTGCCGTGGGGTTTCGCCGTGTTGCCATGCGCAGCTCCCTGTTTCAACTCGCTGTCCGTGATGCCCCGTTCGGGGGCGAGATTACGCGGACGACTTGCGCAGTCGCAATTTTAAGACCTACCGTCAGTGACGCGTCGCAAACGCTGCGAGACCGGGATCCCGGAAGCGCACCACTCCGTCATGCCGTGACGGCTGTGGCACTGACACCGCCCGCTGACCGCCGCGCCGTCACCAACTCCCCATCCCCAACCGGAGTTCACGCATGCCGAAAATCGCCGCCGAAGAAGCCGACGAACCCTGGGAGTACACCTTGTACATCCCGCACACCCCGCGCGCCGTCACGGTCAGTCGCCGCACCCTGCGTCTCATCCTCACGGCACACGGACTGCTCGACCTCGCAGAGGCCGCGGAGTTGCTGGCCACTGAGCTGATCAGCAACGCCGTACGCCACACGAAGGGCCCCGCCGCCCTGCGTCTGCGCTGGTCGGGCGGTGTTCTGCGCATCGGCGCCTGGGACGCCGACCCGACTCCGCCCGCGCCCCCGCTGAACCTTGCTGCCCAAGCGGAGCGAGGCCGTGGGCTCGAACTCGTCCGCGCCTGCTCCGACGGCTGGGGCTGGCACCCGCTGTCCACGAACGGCGACACCGGCAAGTACGTCTGGTGTGACCTCGGTGCCGCGTAGCTCGTTGATCACGTCGCACAGAAAGGAGAGCCGATGATCGGCTCGTCGCACGAGGCGCTGCACCGGATCTTCCAGAAGGACCCGGGACTGCTGACTCGCGCCTGCCAGCGCCTGCTGCACATCCCATTCCCAGAGCCACGGGAGATCGCGGTCCTCAACGCGGATCTCACTGAGATCCAGCCGATCGAGCGCCGTGTGGACACCCTCCTGCGGGTGGATACGGATGACGGCGACTACCTGTTGGTGATCGAGTCCCAGGGGAAGAAAAACGAGGCCAAGCGCGGGAGTTGGGCCTACTACCTGTCGTATCTCTACGAGAAGTACCGCTGCGAGCCGGTCCTGCTCGTCGTGACCCAGTGCAGTTCTACTGCTCGTTGGGCGGCGCAGCCCATTCGCTTCGGACTGCCGGGCTGGTCCTCACTCACGGTGCGGCCGATCGTTCTGGGACCGGACAACGTGCCGGTGATCGCCGACGAACGGGAGGCCGAGCGGGATATCCCGCTCGCTGTGTTCTCGGCGATGACACATGGTAAAGGGCCGGGCGCCGCCGCCATACTGGAACCCCTGGCCGCCGCTCTGGGCGGGGGCGTCATCGACACCGAAACCGCGGCGGTGTTCGCGGAGCTCATCGAGTCAGGCCTGGTCGACCCCCAGGCGAAGAAGATCTGGAGGGACCTGATGACGTCAGTGAACTACTTCTTCCGGAACCCGGTTGCCCAGCAGCTCCGGGTCGAGGAACGCACCACGATGATCCTTAGGATCATGGAATCTCGTGGGCTGGAAGTTCCGGACTCTGTTCGAGAGCGAGTGCTGGCGTGCACGGATCTGGACCGTCTCGAGGCGTGGGTGACGCGGGCGGTTCACGCGACTGCGGCGGCCGATCTGTTCGATGACGAAGACTGAGCCTGAGGCGACGGCCGCGGACCGGAGCATGACGGAACGCCGTGGAGGCGACGAGGGGAGTTCAGGGTGGAGCAGCCGTTGAGCATCGCGGTGGCGCAGCCGAGGTGCGCGGCTCACGACGTGACGGCCAACGCGGTGGCCCATGCGGAGGCCGTTCAGTAGGCCATGACGACACATGCCACAATTCATCGATCGCCAAATTCCCCAAGCTCGTCGATTAGTCGCTGACGGGCCGCGTCCAATCGCTCAGAGTAGGAGGGATCGAAGATATGTGACAGCTGCGTCTCCAATGTTCCACTAATCTTGAAAAGAGCAGACCAAACCGCGCGATCGTCGACGAGCGCCGAGAACTCCTCTTGATGCATAACGCGGTTCATCCAGTCGGACAGGACAAGCGCCTGATCGTCTGTCAATTCAATCTTCACGGAGATCCCTCTTCGGATCGAAGCTCTCACGTCGGTGACCTGTCACTAAAGCCTGCCATCCCGCAGCAGGTAGGTCAGCTGGTCTCCCGATGATCGCCACCCGCCAAGGTACTCTCCGACGTTCGGACCGTTTGCGGCAAATGACGCATGCAGCCCCGTGTCGTCTATGTAGTGGATAGCATCCTGCCACCTATAAGTGCCCTGGATCTGTCGCGTTCCCGGGTTCTTTACGAACTGCTCGATGGCCTGAATGAACGCTTGACCGTTCGCCTTGTTGTAAGGCCCCGTTACGCCGAAGTCCTCGGCGTGCATAACTCTCTGGTCACTCCTCTTCATGTAGTGATGTGGAATTTTGTCGGACGAAATCCAATTTGTTCCGCATTCGGGCCCACTGTTGTGTACAAAAACCGGCGTGTCGCCCGCCAGTACATAGTACGTGTGGATGTCCGTGACGGTGAGGTTGTACGTCCTCTGCTCTTGGGTGTCGGAGCGGTTGCCCGGCCTCGGCCTCGGACGCCGCCTTCAGCGCCGCTAATCGGCGTACTCACATTCCCGTGTCCATCGATCCTCGCAGTGTGGCAAACCGACTGACCTGGTCAACGCCGACCTCAAACGGAGCCTGCCGATGCACAGCCGGGCCCGCGACCAGGCCCAACTCGCCGCCAAGACCCGCAGGTTCTTCCACCGGCGCCAACGCCAACCACGCATCATCTACGGCTGCTTCGGCGGCCTCACGTCCGCTACTGTACATCCTCGAATAGAACCGATTGAGTTTCGGATCAATAAGGTCGGCGATAGGTCGGATAAATCGTCGCTGAAGCCCCCGTCGGGAAGCACTCGACGGGGGCTTCAGCTTTAGGGTTGAAATTCTAGGGTCAACCCTGAATAATCACTACTTTGCTGATCGCGACCAGATTACGGCAGTGATCTGATGTGCTCGATCTCTCGACGGATTGGACCGAGTCGTGGAACTCGGTCCCACCACCATTCATCGCGTGGTCGCTCATCTCCGTCGATACGGCGGACGGCCCCGGAATTATCGGCTTCGGTGAACTCTTTGAACCTGGCGTCGACATCGCTGAGCGCGCGCCTGAATCCATCAAGAGAGTCCGAGGGGGCGATTTCGACCCCACTGGCGATGAAGCTCCTGAGAGCGAGTGCAGCGATCAGGTCGTAGACACCCCACGCCGTCCTGTCGGAATCGGGAAGTCCGAGCTCCCGCTCGATCCGGACAACATGGTTGCGCCAGCTCGCCAACAGCGAGACCATCCCCAGAGTCCGCCCCGGGGCGACCGGAACGGAGACGCTCTCCAGGCGAGGCGCTTCAACGTCTGTCAGGAAGCGCCCGACCCATTCGTCGTACTCACTGCTGCTCATCCATTCACCTGCCGGGGTAGTAAGCTGTCGACTTCCATGGCATGTCCCAGTTGACGATCACGCGGACACCATTGTGGTCGAATCTGGAGGAGTTCTGCCCCTCGAGCTGGTTCGGCCCGGCCTGCCGAAGTGTCGTCTCGACTTCGGCAGCGGACGGACGCCCCATTGCAGGGTTTCCGTCACCCGTGTGCCCTTTCACGAACTCGACAATCTCGTCGAGACTGTAATCACTGCCATGGAAGTCCTCGCCACCGCGAGTGTCTCCGTTCTTGCCGCCGACCGGAACACCACAATCCGGACCGGCATTTGGAACTGGTGCCGCGCGCCGGGCGTGATGTCGTCCTCGCCCGGCTCGCCAGGCCCGTCACCGGCATCACCCCCGTCGCCCTGTCGGCCACCGCCGCCAGTGCCGGCGAGCAGCTGAACGCCGCCGGGTTCGGCCGCACCAAGACCGCGTGGGTACCCGGCGCGCTGCACACCGCCGCGTTCGCGGTGGACACCGTCGGGGCCGACGACATCGCCGTCACCGGGGTCAACGCCGCGCTCTGCAAGGGCGACACCGGCGGCCCGCTGCTCCGCGAGACAGGCGGCAAGACCGAGCTGATCGGTGTCAACAGCCGCTCCTGGCAGGGTGGTTGCTTCGGCGAGAAGGAGACCCGTACCGGCGCGGTCGCCTCCCGCACCGACGACCTGGCCTCCTGGGTCACCGCCACTACTGCTGACCGCCACACCGACTTCAACTGCGACGGCGCCGAAGACATCGCGATCAGCGACCCGCAGGCCACCGTCGGCGGCGACGCCAACGCCGGCCTCGTGCGCATCGTGTACGGCGGCGGCAAGGGCACCGCCGAGATCACCCAGGACCTGGACTGGGTCACCGGCAACTCCGAGCCCAGCGACTGGTTCGGCCAGGAGATTGCCACCGTCGACTGGGACGAGGACGGCTGCACCGAGCTGGTCGTGGGCACCGCCGGCGAGGACATCGGCAACGTCGACGACCCCGGCGTGGTCGACATCCTGCACGGCGCCCCGGGCGGCCTGGGCACCGGCGCGAAGAAGGGCACTCACCTCGAGGAGGGCCAGGGCGCCGGAGCCATCGGCGACTCCGGCGTGGAGGCCGGTGACCGCATGGGCGACTCCCTGGCCGCCGGTACCACCGCCGCGGGCGAACCGTTCTTGATCATCGGCGTGCCCGGCGAGTCCATCGGCAGCGTCGCCAAGGCGGGCGACTTCTTCTACCTGCGCGGCGCCACCAACATCGCCGTCCACCAGGACAGCACGAACGTACCGGGTTCCCCGGAGGCCGGCGACGGCTTCGCCAGCACCATGACCGCCGACGGCAACCGCTTCGCCATCGGGGCCGCCGGCGAGGCCATCGGCTCCG
>NZ_JAAKZX010000350.1 GCF_011045025.1 Streptomyces ureilyticus | reverse complement strand
CGTACGCCGACGTCGGCTGAGCGGCGTCGTTGAGGTCGTAGCCGTGGTCGGCGGCGGGCTGCGGCGCGGCCGGCTTCACCCCCGACATCGCCCACCACGCCCTGGACTGGAACGTCACGGCCCACCTGGTGGCCCACGGCCTGGGCGTGGCCCTGATCCCCCGCCTGGCCCACCTGACCCCGCACTTGCCGATCACCCGCGTACGCTGCTCCGGCGACCCCCACCGCAAACTCCTCACCTGCACCCGAGCCTCCGGTCACGACCGCCCAGCGGTGGAGGCGGCGCTGCGCGAACTTCGGGAGCTGGCGCCTACGGCGGTGGCTTGAGCCTTCGGATGGCGCTGAAGCTTCAGGTTCTTGGGGAGGCCTCAGCCCATTCGCCGTCGAGCATGGCGTGGACGACGGAGTCACGCCACCGGCCGGCCTTGAAGATGTGCTCCCGGATGGTCCCCTCCTCGACCATGCCCGCGGCTGCCATGGTTTTCGCCGATGCCTCGTTGAGCGGGGAACGTGCTCCCCAGATGCGGTGCAGGCCCAGATCCTCGAAACCGAGGCCAAGGAGGAGTCGTACGGTCTCAAGGCCGTAGCCGACTCCCCAGGCATCGGGGTGCAGCGCGAAGCCCATGGTGGCTCCGCGTTGTTGATGCGGGTCGGTGGCGAGGCGGCCGGACCCGATCAGCTTGTCCGTGTTCCGTTCGACGACGGCGAGTTGGTACTCGGTGCGAGGTGTCACGGTGGCGGAGGCGATCGACTGGGAAACGACCTGCGCGACCTGTTCGCGGGTAGGCGGGTCGATCGACAGGTGCTCCGTGGCTTCGGGGCTGCTGTAGACGGCGAGCACCGCATCCACGTCCTCGGCGGCGAGTTCGCGTAGACCGAGGCGCGGGCCGGAACGTCTGGCCGGGTACATGCCGTCCTCCACAGGATCGTTACCGCGCCCTAAGACTTTCCTCAGATACGTCTCCTATCGTCGGCCCGGTCAATCCCTACCGAACCGGTGGGAAAACTAGGGAAGACGGGACGGACGTACATGCGGACGCTGGTACTGCTCGCGCTCGCGGGCCTCGGCGCCCAACTCGTGGACGGCAGCCTGGGCATGGCCTACGGGGTGACCTCGACCACCCTGCTGCTCGCCATGGGCACCAACCCGGCCGCGGCCTCGGCCACGGTTCACCTCGCGGAGATCGGTACGACGCTGATGTCCGGCGCCGCGCACTGGCGGTTCGGGAACGTGGACTGGAAGGTCGTCGCCAAGATCGGGGTGCCGGGGGCGGTGGGCGCGTTCCTCGGTGCGACCGTGCTGTCCAAGCTGTCCACCGAGGTCGCCGAGCCGGTGATGTCGCTGATCCTGCTCGGGCTCGGGCTGTACGTGATGTCCCGGTTCACGTTCCGCGGCATGCCCAAGGGCAATCTCGGCAAGCCGCTGCGCAAGAGGTTCCTGTCGCCGCTCGGGGTGGTCGCCGGGTTCCTGGACGCGACGGGCGGGGGCGGCTGGGGCCCGGTGGGTACGCCGGCGCTGCTGGCCAGCGGACGTATGGAGCCGCGCAAGGTGATCGGCTCCATCGACACGAGCGAGTTCCTGGTCGCTGTGGCGGCGAGCCTGGGCTTCCTCTTCTCGCTCGGCTCGCAGGGCCTCAACTGGGGTTGGGTCGCCGCCTTTCTGCTCGGCGGGCTGATCGCGGCGCCGATCGCGGCGTGGCTGGTGCGGCTGGTTCCGCCGCGCGTTCTGGGGTCCGCGGTCGGCGGCGTCATCATCGTGACGAATGTCCGTACGTTGCTGAAGAGCGACTGGGTCGGCGCGTCCAGTTCGCTGACCACCCCCGTCTACGTACTCCTGTACGCGCTGTGGGCCGCCGCCCTGACGTACTCGATCCGCGCCTACCGCAAGGAGCAGGCGGCGGAGACCGAGTCCGTCGAGGAGCGGCGACCCGTCACGGCGGCCTGAACCACCACGTACGACTTGAGGGGACGCGGTGAGCGCCACGCTCACCGCGAGCGGTGCATCGCGAAGTGCCCGAGTCCGAGTCCGTTCCTCGATGGCTGAAATCGGTTGCCTGGGTTTGTCAAAAAGCCTGGCAATGCTCTGGGAAAGCCCGGCAACGGTCTGGGATGGAAACACCCAAGGTTGGATCATGGCGGTCAAGATCCAGCCAGGTGGACGCCCGGGGGCCGAAATCCAGACGTACGTTCCTCCCTGTGAAGTCTGAACTCATACCCCACAGAGCTGTCGGCCGCACGTCGACTCTCCCCGACGGGAGTGCTCCCGCACGGCGTTCGCTGATCCGCGCCGCGCTGACCGGCACCGCTGCCCTCGGTGCCGGTCTCGCCCTCGGCACCCCCACCGCTGCCGCCGCAACCCCGGTCCGCAGTACGCGCTCCCGGCCGACCACGCCGCAGGAAGCATTGCGGGAACTCGCGGCGGGCAACCACCGCTGGCGCACCAACCGCCAGCGGCATCCCCATGAGAGTCCGGCCGTCAGGCAGTCGCTGACGTCGGGTCAGCACCCCTTCGCTGTCGTGCTCGGATGCATCGACTCCCGCGTACCGCCGGAGCTGGCCTTCGATCAGGGTCTCGGCGATCTGATGACGGTGCGATCGGGGGGTGAGGTACTGGACGAGGCCGTGCTCGGCAGCGTCGCCTTCGGCGTGCTCGAACTGGACATACCGCTGATCATGGTGCTCGGGCACCAGTCGTGCGGCGCCGTGAAGGCGGCGATCCAGGCGGACGAGTCGGGCGAGGAACTGCCCGCCCACATGCAGTACTTGGCCGACCAGATCAGCCCGGCCATCGACCACAGCCAGGAGGGCGACGCCCGCGTCGACGCGACGGTGGACGCCAACGTCGAACTCGTCCGTTCGCGGCTCGCGGCGGTGCCCGAGCTCGCCACCAGGGTGGACGCGGGCAAGCTGGCCATAGTCGGCGCGCGTTACGAACTGACCAGCCAGCTGGTGCATCGGATCGCCTGAGCGCGCTGAGCGTATGGCCGGGCCCCCGGTGCCTGCCGGAAGCTGAACAGCTTCCGGAAGGCACCGGGGGCCCGCTGCGTCCGATCGGCCGCGGTTGATCGGCAGGTGAGGCGTCAGCAGTCGGAGAGGGCGGCATCCCCAGCCGTCCGATGACCTCGCGGGGCAGCGAGGGCCGGCTTCTGTGGCGTACGTACTACGGTGCCCGGGTGATGCGGATACCAGAGACGTTCGCGCGAAGCACGGTCGACCGTGAGGGAGAGGCCGGAGCAGCATGGCTTGCCGAACTGCCCCGTATCGTGGGCGAGTTGCTGCGGCGCTGGGAGTGCGTGCGGGACGGCGAGGTCATGCACGGGGGCGTCGGCGTCATCGTCCCGGTGCGACGGCCTGCCGAGGGGCCCGCTGTCCTGAAGGTGTCGTTTCCGCACCCCGGGAACGTCCATGAGCCGGACGCGTTCGCGGTGTGGGGCGGGCGCGGGGCCGTCCGGCTGTACGAGCGTGACGACGAGCGGTTCGCGATGCTGCTGGAACGGGCCAGGACGTCGACGCTGGCCGAAGTCGAGGACGACGACGAGGTGGTGACGGTGGCCGGCCGGCTCAGCCACTGCCTGGCCGTCCCCGCACCACCCGGGCTGCCCCGGCTGCGCGAGCAGGCCGACTTCTGGGAGGAGCAACTGCGCCTGGACGCCGAGGAGTTGCCGCACAACCTGCCACGCCATGTCCTGGACACCGCCCTGGCGACAGTCCGCGAGTTGGGCCGCACCCAGCCGGACACCGTCATCCACGGCGACCTGCACGCCGGCAACATCCTGCGCGCCGACCGCGAGCCCTGGCTGGCCGTCGACCCCAAGGGCTACGCGGGCGATCCCGCCTACGACGGCGGCACACTGCTCAAGGCGCTCGCCCTACGGTTCCTCCAGCTGCCCGACCTCAGCAAGGCGGTCCGCCGCGCGGTGGACGTGTTCGCCGAGGCCGCGGAGGTCGATCGCGAGCGCGCCCGGCGCTGGGCCCAGTTCCACGCCGTCGAGACCGCGTTCCACGGCCGCCGTCACGGATTCCGTATCGCCCGCAGCGGACCACAACTGGACCGGATCACCGAATTCGCCGACGGATTGGCGGAGTTGCTCACGGAGGCCTGACGGCCGCGGCACCGGCACACGGTCAGTCCCCGATGAAGTAGAGGTAGGCCCGAGCGACGGATCGCCCGGGGCCGCCTCGATGACGCTTCTCACCGCGGGGACCTCGGGGCGCTCGTCGACACCAGCACCTGGATGGCCGCGCAGTTCGCTCGCCCCAGCGCGTCCCGTACAGTGCGGGCGCCGGCGGAGCAGCGGACGAGCCGCCGGGCCTCGATGTGCGCCCTTCCGATGAATCGCTGTCAGTCAGCGCAGCCGGTCCTTGGCCTTGTAGTACGCCCCGGCGAAGGGCAGGAACCAGGCGGTGCCGTTGTAGAACGGCACCGGAACCTTGGGGAAGCCGAAACCGCGCATGGGGTTGGCCTCCGGGTGGCCGTCCATGACCTCGGCAGGGTCTCGACGAGGAAACCGCCCTCGGGGATGCGGTGCAGCGCGGTGGCGGCGTTGCGTTCGTGGATCTGAGCCCCGGCGCGTTCGGCGGCCTCGGCCAGGCCATGGACGTACTTGCCGATGTGAAGGTGCGCGCTGAGCGGGTCGAGCAGGGCTCCGTGGTAGTAGTCGGAGCCCAGCTCGGCACGCAGATCGCTCTTGCTCAGCAGCGTGGTGTCGTGGCCGAAGTTGTCGGCCAGGTCGCGCTGCGTGGCACGCATGCTCTCCAAGTGCTGCGGCTTGAACGCGACTCCCAGACACCCTACGCGGTGGAAGTCGCAGTCGATCTGCTCCTTGACCGTCAGCTCCTCCACCACGTCCACCGCCTCGCGGAAGGCGTCGTACAGTTCCCGGGCCCGCTCCTGCCCCTAGCGCTTGCGCGCCTCGGCGGGGCTGATGGTGATGCCCTGGGTGCACATGCTGCCGTTGCGCCCGGAGGCGCCTGAGCCGACCTTGTCCTTCTCCACGAGGACGACGTGGGCGCCCTTGCGAGCCGCGTGGTAGGCGGTGGACAGGCCGGTGAGGCCGCCGCCGATGACCACCAGGTCCGCCTGCTCGGGCAGGGGCTTGCCGGTCCGGTCGGGGAAGGCAGGGGCTGTGTCGAGCCAGTAGGGGATCTGCTTCATGACGTACGTCCTCGGGTCTTTCCTGGGCGTCCAGGGGTGTTTGTCTGGGTCCCGGCCTCAGCAGCCGAGCAGGGCCGGTAGGCCGGACAGGTCGGGCAGCTCGTCGTAGGGCTGGTAGTCGGCGCTGCCGCTGTGGCGGTCGTAGCGGTTGATCCACACGCGGCGAGCGAGGCCGAGGTCGCGGGTGGGGATGAGGTCGTACTCCCAGCCTTGGGCGACGTGGATGACCTGGGCTGGGTCGATGTCCATGGTCTGGAAGGCATACTCGAAGGCCTGCCGGTCGGGCTTGTAGGCGCCGGCCTGCTGGGCGGTGATGACGTGGTCGAACTCGACGCCGATGTTGGCCAGGTTCTGGGCGATGAGGTCGTCGTCCGTGTTGGAGATGATGGCGATCTCGTACCGGGACTTCAGCGCCCGCAGGGCGGCCGGGACCTCGGGGTGGGGGCCGAAGGTGGGCACGGCCGCGACCAGAGCCTCGCCGTCGGACTTCCGGTACTCCAGGCCGTGCAGACGCATGGCTGCCTCCAGGCTGGAGGGCAGCACCTCGTGGAAGGGGCGGTAAGCCTCCAGGACGGCCTGGAACCGCATGACGCGAAAGTCGTCGAGGAACTCGTCGACGTTCAGGCCGTCCAGGTCCAGCCGGTCGGACAGGACCTTCAGCGCGGTGGGGCCGAGCTGGAAGTCGACCAGGGTGCCGTAGGCATCGAAGGTGACGATCTGACGCATGGCGTTCAACCTCTTTCCGGGCATATTGGACACTCCGTTGTTCGCTCAGGTGCTGGGGCTGGCGGAGGTCGGTATTGATG